>JANPKF010000594.1:0-1803 GCA_031425895.1 Caulobacteraceae bacterium
CCCCAGATAACCTGGTCTTCCTGCCCTTCGGCAAGCGCCCGGGCGAGGTGATGATCGACCACCCCCGCGCCGCCAGTGTCTGCCCCTCCTGCGGCGATCAGTCGGTGTTCAGCGGTGTCTGCGACACCTGCGGCGTGGTGATCGAGCAGAACGCCCGTTAACCGAACAAAGACCCCTGCCATGGCAGGGTTTCGCCCATGAAACGCCTCGCCCTGCTCATCCTCGTGGCCGCCGCCCTCGCCGGCCCTGCGACCGCCCAGAACGCCGGCCAGATCGCTCGCGTGCGCGGCGGGGCCAGTTGCCCCGGCTGCAACCTATTCCAGGCCGATTTCATGGGCATGGAGCGCAGCGGCCTCAACTTCCGCAAGGCTCGCCTGCGCCAGGCGACCCTGACCGCCGTGGTCATGAACCGCGCCAGCTTCGCCGGCGCCGACCTGCGCGACGCCGACGCCTCGGCGGCCACCTTCTCCGGCGCCAGCTTCGCCGGGGCAAACCTGACCAACGCCAACTTCGTCGGCAGCTACCTGCAGGGCGCCAACTTCAGCGGCGCCAACCTGTCCGGCACGGTCTTCTCCGGGGCCGAGATGGACCGCGCGGTCGGCCTCACGCAACGCCAGCTTGACCAGGCCTGCGGTGACGAGACCACGCGCCTGCCGAGGGGTCTGCGGATTCCCCGGTGCTGATTGAAACGGGATGACCCGGAACCGGGAAAACCCAATCCTTACCGCGAATTAAGTGGCGCCCCTTCGGCGCGTGGGCCACATCTGATCTCGATGAACAAGCTCGCTGTCGCCCTCTCCGCCTTCACGCTCCTGGCCGCCGCCGCCGGCGCGGCAGAGGCGAGGATCGTTGCGGACGAGAAGGACATTCCGCGCCAGCTGTCGTTCGGCGGCGCCTGTCGCCAGTGCGACCTGTCCGGCAAAAAGCTGGTCAACGCCCGCTTCACCGGCGCCGATTTCGGTGGCGCGGCCATGGTCCGGGCCGACCTGCGCGGGGCCAGCTTCGTCGGCTCCAACTTCCAGGGAGCGCGTCTCGCCGACGCCGATCTCTCGGGCGCCGAGATGATGGGGTCCAACTTCTCTTACGCCGATTTCACCGGCGCTGAACTCGACGGTATCGAGGGCGCCGGCGCCGTCTTCCAGAAGGCGAACTTCACCCGCGCCAGCTTCGAGGGCGCCGAACTGCCGGCTGTCAACTTCCAGGGCGCCAAGCTGACCTCCGCCAGCTTTCGAGGCGCGGAACTTCCCCACGCGATCATGACCCAGGTCCAGGCGACGGGAGCCAGCTTCCGCGACGCCGAACTGGTCGGGGCCAAGCTGATCAGCGCCACCTTCACCGACGCCAACTTCCGCGACGCCGATCTGACGGGCGCCATGTTGCTGCGGTCGACCTTCAACAACGCCGACTTCCGCGACGCCGACCTGTCGGGGGCGACCCTGTTCGGCGCCGATCTCTCCAAGGCCCGCAACCTGACCCAGCACCAGGTCAGCGAGGCCTGCTCGGACAGCTCCACGCGACTGCCCAGCGGCCTGACCCCGCGCCTCTGCAAGGGACGCCGGATGGTGGTGTTCAAGACCCCGGCCCCGCCCGAGCCGCCTGAGCCACCCCGGCCGCCGAAGCAGGCCCAGCGCTAGAACGCGATCCAAAGACAAACGGCCGCCTCCTGCGAGGCGGCCGTTTTCTTGTGTCCGGCGTGATGCGCCGATCAGGCCTTGAGCGGCGGGTTCAGGCGAATGTGCAGTTCTTTCAACTGCTTCTCCGACACTTCCGACGGCGCGCTCATCAGCAGATCCTGGCCCTGCT
>JANPKF010000595.1:0-2055 GCA_031425895.1 Caulobacteraceae bacterium
CGGCCTGGCGCTGCAACTCGTATCGTCCGTGACCGTGTCAGCGCCCCAGGGACCCAAGGCTCGCCTAGCCCAGCCACAGCGTGAAGCCAGTGCAGGGGCCCGGCTGCCCTATGGGCGGCATGTCGATGACCATACCCTCGAGACCCGCGACGGTATGCTGATGCAGGTGCTGCAGCTCGAAGGCCTGCCGTTCGAGACCGCCGACACCGACGAGATCAACTACCGCAAGGCGCTGCGTGACGGCGCCCTGCGCGCCTTCGCCAGCTCCCGGTTCGCCCTCTACCACCACATCGTCCGGCGCGAAGTCAGCCCGGCGGTCAGTGGTGAATACCTCGATGACTTCAGCCGTTCGCTCGACGAGGCCTGGAAGAAGCGCCTCGCCGCCAAGCGGCTGTACGTGAACCAGCTTTTCATCACCATCATCCGCCGTCCGCTGCAGGGCCGGGTCGGCGTCCTGGACCGCGTCATGCGCGGCCTGGCTGGCGCGGCCCGCGGCGATCGTCAGGACGAGGCGGCCCGCGCCATCGACCTGCGTGAACTGAACGCCGCCCGTGAGTCGCTGCTCGCCGCCCTGGCCCCCTACGGCGTGCGGCTGCTCGGCGTCTACGACACCGAGCGCGGCCCCTGTTCGGAGCCGCTTGAGTTCCTGTCGTCGCTGTACAATGGCGAGATGCGGCCGGTGCTACTGCCCCACTCCGACCTCGGCGACTACCTGCCCTACCGACGGGTCAGTTTCGGGGCGGAAACCCTGGAGCTGTCCCGGGCCGGCGCCCTGGACCGCAGCTTCGCGGCGATGATCTCGATCAAGGACTACCCCCCGCAAACCGCGCCCGGCATGCTCGACGACCTGTTGCGGCTGCCCTACGAAATGGTGGTCAGCCAGAGCTTCGGCTTCGTCGATCGCCAGGCCAGCCAGGATCGCATGAATCTGGTGCTTCGGCGCCTGAGGTCGGGACTGATCGCCGCCAAGGACGATCTGTCGACAGGACTGGTCGCCTTTGGCGAGCATCATCTGACCGTCATGGTCCGGAGCCCGACGATCGTGGGGCTCGATGAGGCGGCGGCGGAAATCCATTCGGCCTTCACCGACATGGGCATCATCGCGGTCCGTGAGGACGTCAACCTGGAGCCGGCGTTCTGGGCCCAGTTTCCCGGGAATTTCCGCGACATCGCCCGCCGCGCCCTGATCTCCACCGCCAACTTCGCCGGCTTCGCCTCGGGGCACAACTTCCCGGTGGGTCAGGCCGAAGGCAACCACTGGGGACCCGCGGTCACCGTGCTCGAAACGACCTCGGCCGGACCCTACCACTTCAACTTCCACAAGGGCGATCTCGGCAACTTCACCCTTATCGGACCGTCAGGGTCCGGCAAGACCGTGGTCCTGGCCTTCCTGCTGGCCCAGGCGCGGAAGTACGATCCCAGGATCGTCTTCTTCGACAAGGACCGGGGCGCGGAGATCTTCCTGCGCGCCATCGGCGGAACCTACGACGCCATACGGCCGGGCAAGCCCACCGGTTTCAATCCGCTGCAGCTGGCCGACACCGCCGACAACCGCGCCTTCCTGATCCAGTGGACCACGCGCCTGGTCTCCATGGCGGGCGAGCAGCTGACCACAGACGATCTTGCCGCCATCAAGGACGCCGTCGACGCCAACTTCGACCAGGCCCCGCCTTACCGCCGCCTGCGCTTCTTCGCCGAGCTCTTCCGGGGCGCGCGCCGTCCGGAGGGGGCCGACCTTTCGGCCCGGCTGAAGCCTTGGTGGGGGGACGGCGAGCGGGCCTGGCTGTTCGACAACGCCGAGGACGGTCTCGACCTGGAGGCCCGCACCCTGGGCTTCGACATGACCCAGGTCCTCGATGACCCGATGCTCGATCTGATCACGCACCTGTGTACCGATTTTCAGGTGGATGGCCTCCGCGCGGACATCGTGATGTATAAGACGGCCGTGACGCTGGCGGCCTACGCCGGGCGGGCGCGCGTGGTTGAACAGGACGTGCGTGACGCCGCCGAGTTGGCCCTCTTGCATCGTCGCCGGCGACAGCCATTCGAGCAGCC
>JANPKF010000596.1:0-3537 GCA_031425895.1 Caulobacteraceae bacterium
GCCGCCGGCGCTCGCCGGGACAGGCTGGAGGCCAAGCTGTTCGGCGGGGCCAGCATGTTTGACCGCCTGCGCAACATCGGGGCCGAGAACGCCGCCTTCGCCCACCGCTTCCTGACCGCCGAAGGCATCGCCGTGGTCGGCGGCGATACCGGCGGGGACAAGGCCCGGCGCATCCGCTACTGGCCGTCCACCGGCCAGGCCCAGCAGAAGCTGTTGACCGACAACGATCCCGTGGTCTTCGTTCGTGAGCGCACGATTGCCGTGGCGCCGCCGCCGGCGACCGCGACCTACGGCGACGTCGAGCTGTTCTGATGAGCCAGACCGCTGCCCGGAACGCCGCTCCCACGCCCCGTCCGCATCGCCTGAGCTGCGTCCTCGACGGCGTCGCCTACGAGCTGGACCGCCTTCAGACCCAGACGCTTCGGCTGCAGGATGTCTGCAACGGGCCCAATCCCGATGCGGACATGGTCAAGGAGCTTCAGGCGCTGGACCTGATGACCCAGAGTTTGTCCGCCCTCGCCCAGTTCGTATGGGGCCTGATCGACCAGCTGCCGGACGACATCGAACTGGATCTGAGCGTCCTTTTCGCCGCCGTGCCCCTGCACGATCTGGCCGGGCGCCTGTCCGCCGGCGCGTCCGGAACCTCTCTGATATTCGAGGATCCGCAGTCTGGCGACTTCGACCTGTTCTGATCGATGAGCGCCAGCCCGCCCCAGCTGTCATCAAGCACCCAGATCGACCTGTCGCGCAGCCGGGTGCTGCTGCTGGACGACAACCGGGCGCACCTGGACATGCTGGGCGGGGTGCTGAACGGCTTTGACCTGCGCAAGCAGAACAAATGCGAGAGTGTCGAGGCCGCCAAGGATGCCCTCTATGGAGCCCAGTTCGATCTGGTGATGGTCGAGGCGGCGATGTCGGGCGAGGACGGTTTCGAGTTCATCCGCTGGCTGCGCCGCACTGGCCCTGACAACAATCGGGCCGTTCCCGTCCTCGCCGTGACCGGAGCCACCCACGAAAATGAGGTGGCCATGGCCCGCGACTGCGGGGCCAACTTCGTTGTCGCCAAGCCGGTCACGCCGATCGTGCTGCTGCAACGGATCATCTGGCTCGGCCGGGATGCGCGGATGTTTGTCGAAGCGGAAACCTATGTCGGGCCAGATCGCCGCTTCAAGGCCTTTGGCCCCCCGCCCGGCATCAGGGGTCGCCGCCGCGGCGACCTGAACGCCGAGATCGGGTTCGCCTCGGAGCCGAACATGTCGCAGAACGAGATCGATATGCTGATCAAACCCGCCCGGGTGATGCTGTGAGCGCCGCCCGCGTCTTCAAGGCCCACAACCCGCTGGCCGCCGCTCTTGGCGGCAACACCGGTCTGCGTGTCGACACCGCCCTGAAGTCCGCTGAAGGGCAACTGCAGCGGATGCAGGAGCCGCTGCAGGAGTCCCTGCGCGCCTGGGTCGGCGAAATCTTCGCCCTGACGGCCGGTCCGGCGCCCGACGCCGCCCGGCTGGCCTGGCTGGCAAACGGCGTGTTCGGGGTGGCGGGGGCCTGCGATCGTGAGGCTCTGGCCCGCTGCGGCGCCCTGTTCGGCCGGGCCATCGAGGTCATGAGCCAGGGATGGCGCGCCGACGCCGCCCGCCTCTATGGGGCTTCCATGGTCAGATTGCTGGACGGCGCCTCAAAGGCGGAGGAGACCGCCGTTCTGGCATCGCTTGAGGTGATGACCAGGCGGCTGTCGCAAAGCTCAGCCGTGGGCTGAGGACTTTCGGCTCAAGGCCGACAGCTCGGAGCCGCGCGGCAACTTGGCGGCCTGTTCAACCAGCAAGCGCTCGATCTCACGCACGGAGTCGAGGACTTCCTTCGGCGGAGCGACGATTGACTGTCGGGCCTCGGTCAGGATGGCGGCTATGGCCGAGCTGGCATTGCCTCCTTCCACCCGCACAATCGCCGCCTCGTCCGCCAGGCAGCTGTCAATGGCGTGGCGCGCTTCGGCCGACATGGCGGCCAGAGCCTGCAGGGTGGCGCGACCGAAGGCCAGGGCGCAGCTGACGTCGATGTCGAGAGCGTCGAGCCGGGCCCGCAGATCTTCGTTGGTCGTGGAGGTTTGCAATGCGGGATCCCATCGGGTGAGGCGAATTCGAAGATGGGCCAGCGTCATCCGCGCCATCGCTAAGCAAACTGGAACCCGCGTAGCGTCCCGGGACACCGATGTCAACAAAAAGGTGCATTTACATATATCTGCGATACCCAATGTCGCGGACACAATTATCGGCCTGCCGAATAGGTTGCTGTGCGGACATTTTGACACGCTGAATGCTGTAAGTGTTTGCCATTCACACGAAGACCTGTTGCATTCCAACGATGTGCAGGGACAAACAGTGACCGGGCGACGGGAAGCGCAGGGGCGGGTCGGCCTTGAGGAACGCCTGGCCCCAGGGCAGCTGTTTTTCCTGCTGCATCACCTGGTTCGTCAGCGCGAGACAGCCCTGGTCGGGGTCCTGGCCGGGGTCGGTCTTTCCCTGATGCAATGGCAGGTTATGTCGACCCTCAACCGCCTGGGGCGTGCGACCATGGGCGATGTCGCGGCCTTTTGCGCCACCGATCGCACCACCCTGACCCGGACCATCGACAAGATGGTGGACGCGGGCCTGATCCAGCGCGAGCGCGACCGCGCCGATCGGCGCCAGGTGCATCTGGACCTGACCGATCTTGGCCGGGAGCGTTTCCTGCGCGGCCTCGACGCCGTCGAGCCCTTCAATCGTCGGGTCGGCCGATTGATCAATCCCGAAGAGTTGCCTGTGATGGAGGGTATGATCCGCCGGGTGCTGGATAGCGTGCTCGAAGATCCGGCCTGGGTCGACGATCTGATGGCCTTCCGACGGCTGAAGGCGGACAAGCCGACCGGGGCCGGCGCGTGAGCCGCCTCGATCCCGACACGGCCGGTTCGGGCGGTGATTTCCTGGCCGATCTGCCGGAGCAGCTGTTCTACATGATCTATCAGGTGCACAACCGGCGGGAGGCCGCTATCGAAAAGGTGCTCAAGGCCGTCGATCTGTCGACAAGCCTGTGGCGCGCCCTGTTGACGGTGCACCGCATGGAGCCATGCACCATGAACGAACTGGCCCGCAGCACGACCATGGAACGGACCAGCCTGACCCGCACCCTGGACCAGATGGAAGACAAGGGCTTTGTAACCCGCACGACTCCGCCGCAGGATCGTCGCCAGGTTCTGGTGGCGCTTACCCAGGCTGGACGCGAGGCCTATGAGCGCGGGTACAGCGCCGTGTCGGCGTGGAACCGGGCAGCACTGGCCGACCTGCCGACCGATCAGCTGACGGCCCTGAAGACGGCGCTGGACGAGGTGCTGACGTCGGCCATGGCCGACAAGGATCTGGCTCGCGACATTATTCAGTTTGATTACCGGGCCCGGCAGACCCAGGACTGAGCGGGCGCTAGAACTCTTCCCATTCATCGGCTTTCAACTGGGCGCACCCGTGACCGGTGACCTGCGCCTGTCTATCGGCGTCTTGGCGATAAACC
>JANPKF010000597.1:0-4015 GCA_031425895.1 Caulobacteraceae bacterium
GGCTCCCAGGGATCGGTCAGGCCGCTCTTGCGGAAATGGGGTTCAAAGCCTTCTGGCGTTTGCATGGGTTCAGCTTTCATTTAGACCGGTCTATATAGTTTACGAGAACGCCCGGGACCGCAAGCCATGTCCGCCAAGCCCAAGCATCGCCAGGCCATTGTCGCCGCCGCCGTGCGCCTGTTCCGACGCCAGGGCTACGCCGCCACCGGCCTTGCCCAGATCGTCGAGGCCAGCGGCGCGCCGAAGGGCTCGCTCTACCATTACTTCCCGGCCGGCAAGGCGGCCATCGGGGCGGCGGCGGTCACGGCGGCGGGCGAGACGGTGCGGGCGACCATCGCCGCCCTTCCGGCGGGGGATAAGCCCGGCGACTTCCTGCGGGAGTACGCCCGGCTGATGGCCGCCTGGCTTCGCGCCTCCGGCTTCCGCGACGGCTCGCCCATCGCCTCGGTGGTGCTGGAACAGGCGGCGCAGGACGATGAGATCGCGGCGGCGGCCCGATCCGTCTACGCCGCCTGGCGCGGCGAGATGGCGGCGCGGCTCGCGGCCGCCGGGCTTGGCGAAGAGGCGGCGGGCCGACTGGCGTTGCTGGCCATCACCAACCTGGAAGGCTCGCTGATCCTCGCCCGCGCCGAGCGCTCCGAAGGGCCGATCCTTGAAGTGGCGGAGACGGTGGCGATGGCAATGGATGTCGCCGTCTAAGCCTACCTACCACCGCTCATCCCGGCGAATGCCGGGACCCAGTTCATAGGGCGCGGCGGTGCAGAACTTGTGCTGTCACACACGGCGATGCTTGCTGATCGTCATCCGCGCGGTTCCCGAGGGCACGCCCTCTGACGCCGAGACCTATGAACTGGGTCCCGGCATTCGCCGGGATGAGCGGTTCATTGGGTTCACCCAAGCAACCGCCGCCGGATCTCGTTGAACATCCGGTGGTTCAGACCCGTGGCCCGCCCGTCGATGGCGTCGTGCAGCGAGGAGACCTTGGCAAGGACGATGTCATTGGCCCGGTCGAGAAACAAGTTCTGCCCGTGGATGCCCATGGCGAACAGCACCTGCGGGGCATCGTCGATGACATACCAGCCGCTGCGATAGCGCATGGTCATGCCGCCGAACGCCTTGGCGAACTCGCCGGTCCGCCAGGCTTCGGCGTCGCCGCCGGTGGCGATGTCCTCGATCCACGCGGTCGGGATCATCGGGTCGTCCTCGACCACGCGCTGACCCAGCCGCGCAAAGTCCCGCACCGTCGCGCACAGTCCGCCTGTCGTCCGCGGCGCCCCGGCGACATCCAGGGTGACGGCGCCGTCGTCCTCCGCCCCGGCCGGGGCCCACAGGAGCTCACTGGCCAGCTCCGAGAATGCCCGCCCCGAGGCCCGCTCGATGACCCAGCCCATCAGGTCGGTGTTGGCCGAGACATAGGCGAACGGCCCGCCATGCACGGCCGCCGGCCCTTCCAGCCCGGCCAGGAAGGCGTGCAGCCCCTGCGTCGTCTCGCCGGGCGCCGTCGGCTCCCAGCCGCTGGCCAGGCCATAGGCGTGCTGCTGTTGGGCGCTCAGCCTCACGCCCGCCCGCATGTCGAGCAGCTGGCGCAAGGTCGCCCCGGCGTAGGGCCCGTTCGCCATCTCAGGCACATAGGCGGTCACCGGCGCGGCCATATCCAGCACCCCCTGATCCACCAGCACCCCGACCAGCAGGCCGACCACCGACTTGGTCGCCGACATCAGGATGTGCCGGTCGTGCTGGCCCAGCCCATTGGCATAGGTTTCGAACACCACCCGGCCGTCTTTCAGCACCACCATCCCGTCGGTCGCGGTCGCCGCCAGCACCGCCTCGAGCGACAGGGTCTGCCCGCCGGCCCGCAACGCGAACCCCTCCAGCGCCCCGGCCTCTCCCGCCGGCAGGTCCCAGGCCGACCCCGCCCAGATCGGGGCCGTCGGCATCAGGGCGTCGATGTTGCGAAAGGCCCAGCGGTTGAACGGACTGCCGCGCCAGTTGGAAAGGTCGGCGCCGGGCTCGGTGGTCGAGGTCATCGGGCAATCTAGCGCCTCCGACCGGAGCTGTCAGCGACCACCAAAACCCCGATGAATATGTCTAGACATATTGATTCCGGGCCCCGTTTCAGCCCTGCGGCGCCGTGCGCATCCTGCGGCATGAAATGTAGGTCCGATCGACGACAAACAGACCTACATTCGCTGACAACCGACCTACGCCCTGGGCTACACGCCGGGCTACAATCCCGGGACCTCGACCCACGGCCCGACCACCCTTCTTTCAATGATTTCAAGGCCCGGAAATGCCGATCTCCCCTGGCGCCCCGGATGCGGGGTATAATGGTAGGTCGCTTCGATAAGCCTGCCCTGCTCAGCCGTTCGCCGCCTCCCGATCGATCCGGGCCGCGAAACAGCCGCGCCGGGCGTAATGGGCATGCAGATAGGCGACCTTTTCGTCGGCCAGCCAGGTCTCGATCAACGGCGCGGCGTCGCGGCCTTCGACCACGTCGGCCTCGACCATCATGTTGTTGCTGTCGAAAGCGCGGATGGCCAGCAGACGACGCGCCATCGCCAGGGGCAGGACGCCGGCCACCACCGCCGTCTCTTCTGCGATCTCGCGCACATAGATGGCGTGGCGGCTGCGGTAGGGCGTGTCGACCGGGAGGTGTTCGTAGTTCAGCAGCAGGACGGTCTCGCCGGGCTCGGCGTCCTCCAGGGTGATGCGGCAGGGGGCGCTGGCGGGGGCGTCGATGTGAACGCGGATGGCGCCGTGTTCAGCCAGGGCGGCGTCATCCAGGCCAAACAGCGGGCGGAAGGGTTCGAGGGGCAGTCCGGTGACGGTGAAAGACATGATCGGTCTCCTTGTTCTTCCCCGTTCTCCCCTGCGGGCGCCCCGCCGACACTCCGATCCTTGCGCCGCTTTCATTTGCGCCCGCGCCGGGCCGATCCTATATCCGCCGAAGAGCCGGCAACCCCGCCGCACGCCATGGAGAGCGCCTTGATCATCGCGACGGACCCCCGTTTCGCCCTGAACGCGCCCTTTGCCGTGAGCTCTCATGTCCGCCCTGATCACTCTGGATTCCGTTTCCGCCGCCACCCCTGACGGCCGGCCCCTCTTCGACAACCTGACCCTGGCCATCGGCGCCGAGCGCACCGGGCTCGTCGGCCGCAACGGCGTGGGCAAGACCACCCTGCTGCGCATCATCGCCGGCGAAACCGCGCCGCGCGCCGGCACGGCCACCCTCGACGGCCGGCTGGCTATCCTGCGCCAGTCACCGGCCCCAGACCCTGACGCCAGCCTCGCCGGCCTTCTTGGCGTCGAGACGGCGCTGGCCCGGTTGGCCCGCATCGAGGCCGGGGAGGGGCGTGAAGCCGATTTCGCCGACGCCGACTGGACCCTGCCGGCCCGCCTCGACCAGGCGCTGGCGGAAGTCGGCCTGACCGGCCTCGAACCGGACCGCCCGGCCGGCGCCCTGAGCGGTGGCCAGGCGACCCGCGCCGCCCTCGCCGCCGTCCTGCTGGCCGAGCCTGACGTCATCCTGTTGGATGAGCCGACCAACAACCTCGATCTCGAGGCCCGGACGCTGGTCGCCGACATCCTGCGCCGCTGGCGGGGCGGCGCCCTGGTGGTCAGCCACGACCGCGCCCTGCTGGAGGCGATGGACCGCATCGTCGAACTCTCGCCACTGGGCGCCAGGGTCTACGGCGGCGGCTACAGCCTCTATGCGGCCCGCAAGGCCGAGGAGGCGGCCGCCGCCGAGCGGGACCTCGATGTCGCCACCCGCGAGGCCGCCCGCGTCAGGCGCGAGGCCCAGGCCGCCCGGGAGCGTCAGGACCAGCGCGACGCCGGCGGCCGCAAGTTCGCCGCCAGGGGCAGTGAGCCCAAGCTTCTGCTCGGCGCCCGGAAGCGCCGGGCGGAGGCCACGGCCGGACGCGTCGATCGGCTGGCCGATCGCAAGCAGGACGCGGCCCGCGAAGCCCTCGATGCCGCCGGCGCCAGGGTCGAGCGCACCCGCGCCCTGGCCTTC
>JANPKF010000598.1:0-3735 GCA_031425895.1 Caulobacteraceae bacterium
CTCGCCTGCATCATGCTCTGGCTTAAATGACTAAATTGTCCCTACAGCCTAGACATATCCATTCTGGGCGCCCTCAGTCGGCCCCCCAATTGACTGCGCAAACGTGCGGCGCGTGCGGCGCCTTTCAGCCCCGTTTGTAGCCCCGAGCGGCCTCTTCCCGACCTACATTCACAAACGATCGACCTACGCCGGACCTACGCCCGGACCTACATTTCCACAGCCTCGGCCTACGCCCGGACCTACAATTTTCCCAATACTTTCCGCACCCTCCTCGCCCTTTTTCACCTTCACCCCCGAACGCCGGGTTATAATGGTAGCCCGCTTCGATAGCCCCACACGCCGGAATCCCCCTACAGCCGGGCCATGAGCGCAATCCTCCTCGGCGTCCTGCCCGTCTTCGCCATGATCGCGCTCGGCTGGAGCCTGCGCGCCAGCAAGTTCATTCCCGAAGAGCATTGGCCCGCCATCGAGCGGATCACCTACTTCGTCTTCTACCCCGGCTTCCTGGCCCCGGCCGTCTGGAAGGCCGACTTCTCGGCCCTGTCGGCCGGCCCCCTGGCGATCGGCGCGATGGGCGGCATCGCCATCGTCGCCACCGCCGTCCTGCTGGCCAAGCCGCTGCTCAAGCTGTCGGACGCCTCCTACACCTCGGTCTTCCAGGGCAGCCTGCGCTGGAACGCCTTCGTCTTCCTGCCGCTGGTGGCGGTGGTCTACGGCCCGTCCGGGGCCAGCCTGGGCGCGATGATCATGGGCGCCCTGATCCCGGCCATCAACATCGTCTGCGTCCTGGTGATGAGCCGCTGGGGCGAGGGCCAGGGCGGCGGGCTCAAGTCGGCGCTCAGGGGCCTGGCCCAGAACCCTGTCCTCTGGGGCTGCGGCATCGGGGCCCTGCTCAATGTGCTGCAGGTCCCCAAGGTCCCGGTGGTGATGAACACCGTACAGCTTCTCTCTGACGCCGCCTTCGCCCTTGGCCTGCTGGTCGCCGGGGCCGGTCTGAACTTCGCCTATGTCCGCCGCCGCCAGCTGCTGATCGCCAGCGTCAGCGCCATCAAGATCCTCGTCCTGCCGGTGCTGATGTGGGGCCTGACCCGCCTGGCCGGCGGTGACGAAACGGCCCAGGGCATCGCCCTGCTGGCCGGTTCCGCCCCCGGCGCCGCCGCCTCCTACGTCCTCGCCCGCCAGATGGGCGGCGACGCCCCGCTGATGGCCGGCATCGTCGCCTTCACCACGGTCGCCAGCCTGCTGACGATTCCCGCCCTTCTCATCCTCTTCCACCTGCCGTAAGAGGCCCGCTCATGACGGCCAACGCCCCGGGAATCGACGACCTCCGAAGCAGGACCTTCCCGTTTCCGCTCCGCCACTTCCTGTCGGCGGGCGATCTCAACATCGTTCAGGTCAGCGAACTCCTCGACCTGGCCGACCACTTCGTCGATTTCAACCACCGCGCCTCCAAGAAGCTCGACCTCTTGAAGGGCCGGACGGTGATGAACCTCTTCTTCGAGCCCTCGACCCGCACCCAGTCCAGCTTCGAGATCGCCGCCAAGCGCCTCGGCGCCGACACGGTCAACATGAGCCCGCGCTCCTCGTCGATGACCAAGGGCGAAACGCTGATCGACACCGCCGTCACCCTCAACGCCATGCAGCCGGACATCCTCATCGTCCGCCATGGCAGCAGCGGCGCCGCAGCCCTCCTGGCCCAGAAGGTCGGCTGCAGTGTCGTCAACGCCGGCGACGGCCAGCACGAGCACCCGACCCAGGCCCTGCTCGATGCGCTGGCCATGCGCCGGGCGTTCGGGTCGCTCGCCGGCCTCACGGTCGCCATCTGCGGCGACGTCGCCCACAGCCGGGTGGCCCGTTCCAACGTCGCCATGCTCAGCGTGCTGGGCGCCGAGGTCCGCCTTGTCGGTCCTCCGACCCTCATCCCCGCCGGGGCCGAGCATTGGGGTGTCGAGATCCATCACGACATGAAGTCGGGTCTCAGGGGCGTCGATGTGGTGATGATGCTGCGGCTGCAGCTGGAGCGGATGCAGGGCGCCCTGGTGCCCTCGACCCGTGAGTACTTCCGCTTCTACGGCCTTGATCGCGAACGACTTTCCTACGCCGCCAGCGGCGCCAAGGTCATGCACCCCGGCCCCATGAACCGCGGCGTCGAGATCGACAGCGATGTCGCCGACGACCCTGCTGTCAGCCTGATCCAGAACCAGGTCGAGATGGGCGTCGCCGCCCGCATGGCCGTCCTGGCCAGCCTCGCCCACCGCCTGGACAACGCCTGATGGCCCGCGCGCAGCAACCCATCGCCTTCCAGAACGCCCGCCTGGTCGATCCGGAAAGCCGCTACGACGGCCCGGGCTCGCTGATCGTCTCCGAAGGCGTCATCGCCGATGTCGCAAAAGGTCGTAGTTTCAACGATCTGTCGAGCGATGTTCGCGTCATCGACTGCAACGGCGCCCTGCTGGCTCCCGGCCTGATCGACCTGCGCGTCAAGACCGGTGAGCCGGGCGCGGAGCCCAAGGAGACCCTCAAGTCCGCCGCCCAGGCCGCCGCCGCCGGCGGAGTGACCTCCATGGTGGTGCAGCCTGATACCGACCCGGCCATCGACGATCCGGCCATGGTCGACTTCATCCTGCGCCGGGCCCGCGACATCGAACTGGTCAACGTCTACCCGGCCGGCGCCGCGACCAAGGGGCTGAAGGGACAGCACCTGGCCGAGATCGGCCTGATGCGCGACGCCGGCTGCGCCTTCATCACCGACGCCGACCATTCCATCGTCGATTCAAGGGTCTTCCGCCGCGTTCTCGCCTACTCGAAGGCCTTCGGCATGCTGGTCGCCCACCGCCCGGCCGACCCCTGGCTGACCGGCGACGCCGGCGCCACCGAGGGCGACTTCGCCGCCCGTCTCGGTATTCCGGCCGCCCCGACCGCCGCCGAGACCATCATGCTCGAGCGCGACCTGATGCTGGCCGAACTGACCGGCGCCCGCCTGCTGGTCGACCAGATCACCTGCGCCGCCAGTCTCGAAGCCCTGGGGCGCGCCAAGGCCAGGGGCGTGAAGGTCCACGCCTCGGTCTCGATCAACCACCTCAGCTTCAACGAGCTCGACATCGGCGACTACCGCACCTTCGCCAAGCTCGACCCGCCGCTGCGCAGCGAAGCCGACCGCCAGTCCCTGATCGACGCCCTGGCCGACGGCCTGATCGACGTCGTCGTCTCCGCCCACGCCCCGGCCCCGGCCGAGGACAAGCGCCTGCCCTACGCCGAAGCCGCCCCCGGCTCGGTCGGGCTGGAAACCCTGCTGCCGGCCCTGCTGGCCTTCCACCACGACGACCGCATCCCGCTGGTCGACCTGATCCGCTCGGTCACCCTGGCCCCCGCCCAGCTCCTCGGCCTGCAGGCCGGCCGCATCGCCCCGGGGGCCCCGGCCGACCTCGTCCTCTGCGACATCGGCGCCCCGGTCATCGTCGACGCCGACAAGCTGCGCTCCAAGTCGAAGAACTCCGCCTTCGACGGGCGCAGGCTGCAGGGCCAGGTGCTGATGACGCTGGTGGATGGGCGAACAGTCTACCGGACGGCAGATTAGGTGCGTCCTTCGACACGCGCCCTGCGGTCGCTACTCAGGATGACGAAGATTTTTGCAGCCCACCCAAGTCCGTCATCCTGAGTAGCCCCCCCAGCGGGCGTGTCGAAGGACGCACGGCGCCGCTTGCAGCCCCCCACCAATCCGTCGCATCGTCCCCC
>JANPKF010000599.1:0-1902 GCA_031425895.1 Caulobacteraceae bacterium
GCCCAGGCCGCCGGCCAGCATGTCGTCGCCGCCTTCGCCGAAGACCATGTCGTCGCCGCTGAACACCCAGGTCATCCGCGAGCCGCCGAAGCCGCCCACCTTGCCGACCAGGGCGCCGTCGCCGTCGAGGCTGTCATTGCCGTCGCCACCGTAGATGATGTCGGCCCCGTCGCCGGCTCCAACGCGGTCATTGCCTGCTCCGGCGTTGACGGTGTCGTTGCCCGAAAGGATGACGCCAGAGTTGGGGTCCTGGCGGAAGAAGGTGCGGATGATGTCGTTTGCCGAACCGCTGCGGATGTCGAAGTTCTCGACGTCGCTGAAGGTCACGCTGGCGCCGGCCCCGTTGCCGAAGCCGTTCTGGCCCTGGTTCACAAAGGCGGTCGTCGCGGCGCTGTAGTCGACGCGCAGGGTATCGTTGCCGGTTCCGCCGTCGGCGGTGTCGGTCCCGAAGCGGCTGACGAGGATGTCATTGCCGGACCCGCCCAGCAGGGTGTCGTTATGCGTGCCGACCGAGCCGTCGACATTGGTCGGGGTGATCACGACGCCGGAGCCGAACAGGCTGCCGTCCGTGGCGATGAAGGCGTAGGCGTCGCCGTCGAGGAAATCGTTATCCGTGCCGCCTTCCAAGGTGTCGTCACCGGAACCGCCGAAGAGGCTGTCGTTGCCGGCATCGCCCAGCAGGCGGTCATTGCCCGTGAAGGTGAGCGTCTGGACGCTGCCGTCGAACACGCCCGTCAGCGAGCCCTCGCCGTCGAGAATGTCGTCGCCGGTCCCGCCGCGGATGAAATCGTTGCCGCCGCCGCCGGCCAGCCGGTCGTTGCCGGCGCCGCCGTTGATCAGGTCGTTGCCGGAGGTGACGATGCTGTCGCTGAAGCTGTTGCGCACGAAGGTGCGAATGGTGTCGTCGCCCGAACCGGTGCTGACGTTGAAGCGCTCGATGTTGGAGAAGGTCACGCTGGTCGCGCCGAGGCCGGAGGCTTCGTTGAACTGGCTCTCGCCGTTGTTCATGATCGCCACGGTCAGGGCAGCGTAGGATACCGTCAGCAGGTCGAGTCCCGTCCCGCCATCAACGGTGTCACGGCCGCTGGTTACGGTGATCGTGTCGTTGCCGCCTTGAGCGTCGATCGTGTCGTCGCCTGCGGTATCGGTCAGGGCGTTGTTCCCCGCCGTGCCAGTAATGGTCGCCATTTTTTGCTTCTACGCTCCTGGGCGCCGTTTCGGGCGCCGGCCACTCCCAGCCCCGAGCCGTGCTCGAAGCGCCCAAAATGGTGCGTCAGAATGTCGCAACATATT
The DNA here is from genome assembly GCA_031425895.1 of Caulobacteraceae bacterium. Lineage (GTDB taxonomy): Bacteria > Pseudomonadota > Alphaproteobacteria > Caulobacterales > Caulobacteraceae > Caulobacter. Next base: position 1,294 of record JANPKF010000599.1, read on the forward strand.
GAGTATTCTGAGGTACGTTCGGTGGAGGTGGAAGGATGCAGGGATAGCGAAAAATAAATCCCGTGACCTCGGCCCGGCCTTGCGTTCAGGATCAGGACGTTGATTTTCTTCAAGGACTCCGCATGGCTTTGACCTTTATCCGGTCCAACCGGCCAGACAGCGCCTTCACCGCCGCCATCACCTTCCTCGCCGCGCAGAGGCCGTTCGACCGCATGCCATTGGGACCGATCGTCGCCACGGTATCGGGCGCCATCCAGCGTGGGCACTATGTACTGGCGGTCGAGGACGGCAGGACCGTCGTTGGCTTGACCTGTTGGGCGCTGACCGACCACGACACCGCCCTGGCCTGGAGCCGGGGCGAGGTCCAGCCGACCTTCGAGCAGACCCGTGACGGCGACACCGTCATGATGATGATGGGCGGTGGCGATGGCCCCGGTGTCGCACTCGGCGGCCTGCGCCACATCGGCGACCGCTATCCTGGCCAGCGCTACGTGATGAACCGTTTTGACCGCGAACGCCCCAGCCAGGGCCGGTTTCCGCCCGCTCGCGAGGCGGCTACGGCCTCGACCATCGAAACAGCTTTCGGCGAATGATCCGCCCCGGGGAGCG
>JANPKF010000600.1:0-19798 GCA_031425895.1 Caulobacteraceae bacterium
TCAAACACTGCCGACGCATCGCAACTCGCTACGACAAGCTCGCCCAAACCTTCATGGGCTTCGTAAAGCTCGCCTGCATCATGCTCTGGCTTAAATGACTAAATTGTCCCTACAGCCTAGAGGCGCACCTCTTCGATGACACCTCTCAGCTCTTCCTCCCAAGCCTTTACCAGATGCACGACGTCATCGAGTGGCTCATCCGGGTGCGACGTGGTGCATAGAAAGCGGTCGGGATCGGATGCGTCTCCGACCACAAGCTCATCGATGATGTCTTCGATGCGTTCGGCCCCCGGCCCGACGATCGCCACCAGCGCAACCTGGTCACGGAGGCACTGTTCGACGAACTGATCGAGAAGCCCTTCGTCTGATAGTGGGGAATGCAGGATGATCTTCGCGGCCGCCATGGCTTGACCTTAGGGCTAGGACGAAAGACCGCAAACCACCCATCTTTGACTTGGGAAAGTCGGCTTTGGGTTGGGCAACCGATCCGACTAAGGTGCGGAGCCGGTCACGTGAAGAAGCGGTCCGTCACGTGGGCAAGATGCTGAACGGTGGCAAGTCACAGCAAGCCGGTTCGGTCCGCTTCCCACCCATAGCTGACCGTCGGGTCATCCACCCCCCGAGCCCATCGTCAGCCCCCTCAACCGACAAGGTCGCAAGCCACCGCGCCAGCGCCTTCGGCCCCCGAAGTCGCACCACCTTCCCCTCATGCCCGCGAAGATGCGCCTCCGTCCGGGGACCCGGTCCCCGGTTCCAGAACAGGATGTAGCGGAAGAACTCGAGGTCGAAGCGTTCCGGGCATCCGTCCGCCCCGGCGAGCACCTGATCTTCGGCCGCCGCTACCAGCTCGGCCCCGTCGGTGGGGTATGTACAACTCCGCCCCCCGCACGCTCCGGACCGCCGATCCAGCCCTTCTCAGGCGATGCGGTCAGAAGGTGAAGGCGTGTTCATGCCCTTGTCCGTCCTCGCTGTGCTTTGATGCCGAAACCCCGGACAGATGGGAAGGAACCGGATGTGGCTGCGGCTTCGGAAAACTGGCTGTTCAGGGCGCCCGGGGATATCGACCGGATCGAGGCCTGTTTCACGGGCTTGGCGTTCGGACCGCACCGCCACGACACCTATGCCGTCGGCGTGACCCTCGGGGGCGTTCAGAGCTTCGACTACCGCGGTGAGACCCGTCACTCGCTGCCGGGACAGCTGGTCGTGCTTCATCCGGACGAGCGCCACGATGGTCGTTCCGGTGATGACCAGTCCTTCCGCTATCGGACGGCCTATATCCGACCGAGGGATATCCAGGATGTCCTGGGCGGCCGGACGCTGCCGTTCATCGAAGGAGGGCTCTCGGCCGATCCGAGGCTGGCGGCCGCCGTCAATAACCTGTTGGCGGACTATGGCAGTCCGTTGTCTCAACTCGAATATCAGGACGCCCTCGTCGAGATTGCGGGCGCGCTCGAGGCCGCCTCCGGCGGTGTCGGCCTGATACGGCGCACCAACCGGGAAGCCGCGAGGTTGGCCCGGGAGTATATGGATTCCTGCCTGGACGAGACCTTTTCCCTGCGGGAGCTGGAGCTGGCGACCGGCCATGATCGCTGGCAGCTGTCGCGAGACTTTCGCGCCATGTTCGGCTGCAGCCCCTATCGGTACCTGCTCCTGCGCCGCCTGGAAAAGGCGCGCGGTCTTCTGATGGAGGGGAGGCCCGGCGCAGACGTGGCGGCCGCCTGCGGATTCGCCGACCAGAGCCATTTCGGCCGCCAGTTCCGAAAGACCTACGGCCTTGCGCCGATGGCTTGGCTGAACGCCATCACGCCCGCGCACGATCGTTCTATCCGCATCTGACGCGGTTGGCCTACGCAGGCCCATGAACTCGAAAACGATCTTCTCAACCGAACCCCACAAAGGCTGGCTTCCCTGGGGAATCCTTGCACCCTTTCTGTTCATCGCCTTTGTCATCGCCTCCGTCCTGATACCCTCGCCTTGGCTGAGAAGCCTCGGGCTGGAAGATGCGAAGGGCGGTCCGATCGGCCTGAACGGCATGTATGCCTACCTTGTGGTCGCGTTTGCCCTCAATGGCCTGATGGTTCTCGCCTGGATCTGGCTGGTCGAGCGCCGTCCGCTGACGACTGTCGGCCTGACCGGACCGGCGCCCCTGACGACCCTGTTTCGGGGTCTGTTGATCGGATGCGTGACCATCTCAGCGGTCGTCGCCTCAATCGGCTTCGCCGGCGGCTACCAGTTGGCCGGATTCGGACCAGCGCTGTCGTCGCCAGCAGCCCTCGGCAGCATGGTCCTCCTGCTGCTGTGCTTTGCGGTCCAGGCCGGAGTCGAGGAATTCATGTTCCGCGGCTGGCTGTTGTCGGTCGTGACCCGCAAATGGGGCCGGCTGGCAGGCGTGGTGGCCACGACCCTGGTCTTCACCTTCCTGCATTGGTCCCCGGGACAGGCCTGGCAGGACATGTTGAGCTCAGCCCTGTTCTCGGTTTTCGCCTGCCTATGGGCGATCCGGGCGGGAAACCTCTGGGGGGTGATGGGCTGGCACATCGGCTGGAACTGGTTGCTGTCGATCGGGTTCGAACTGCCGGTCACCGGCTTTGTGATCGACTTGCCGGCCCTGATTGTCCGATTGATTCCGCAGGGCTCGGACCGGCTGACGGGCGGCGATACGGGGCCTGAGGGCAGCTGGATCTGCAGCGTCCTCTTCCTGGTCGGGATCGCGTTCCTTTTGCGGCCGCGCAAGACCTGACGACCGAACCGCGCCTGTCAGGTTGCAGCGCGCTCCAGCGTCCTCGGCCCCCGAAGCCGCACCCCCTTCTCCTCATGCCCCCGAAGATGCGCCTCCGCCCGGGGACGCGGTCCCCGGTTCCAGAACAGGACGTAGCGGAAGAACGCCAGGTCGAAGCGTTCCGGGCATCCGTCCGCCACGGCGAGCACCTGATCTTCGGCCGCCGCTACGACGACCCCACCCCCTGGTCGGCCACGAGGTCATGGCCCGCCTGGCCGACGGCCGAAAGATGGTCAAGATCCTCCGCCGCGGCGCCGCCCCCGGCCTCTGGACGCTTGAGAGCATCAACACCCGCTTCAAGCCGATCAAGGATCGTCGAACTGCTCTGGGCTTTGCCGTTCATGAGGTTGCGGGTCTGACGACGCCGCCTGGTCCGCGCCCGCTACCCCTCCCACCGCTCATCCAGGCTGCCGGATGGTCCCTTCCGACCCGATGCCGGTATTCGGTAGCTCAGCGGCGAGACGTATGGGCCTGAGCGGATGGATCGGGCCATGGAACCACCCGTTCATTGCCTCCGCTTCACATGCAATCTAGGAAACGCTGCCTGCGAACTGTTCCAACCAGGAATGTCGGAATATGCCTTACCGGACCGGCGTGACCAACGAACGCCTCGGACGTATCGTCGAGGAAGCTGCGAGCGAACTCTATATATTTTCGGCTGATGATTATAGGTTCCGCCTGGTCAACAAGGGTGCGCGCGATAATCTTGGATATTCTATTGCGGAATTGTCCACACTGACGCCGTGGGATCTGAAACCAGAGATCGCCAAAGACGAGTTCCTGTCCATGGTCCGCCCCCTTCTGTCGGGCGACGTCGAACGCCTGGCTTTTGAGACGATCCACCGCCGCAAAGACGGCACCGACTACAACGTGGCCGTCCAGCTTCAACTGTTCGAAGAGGAGGGCGATTGCGTCTTTTATGCTGCGATTCAGGACATTACCGCGCACCGACGTCTGGAGCAGGAAACGCGCGCGCTCGCTCGTCGTCTCGATACGATCTTGGACAACACAACGATGTCCGTCTTCGTCATGGATGAACAGCAGCAGTGCGTGTTCATGAACAAGGCCGCTGAGAAACTGACCGGCTACGCCTTCAATGAGACAACCGGACGCCCGCTTCACGACGTGATCCATCACAGCTACCCGGACGGTCGCCCTTTTCCGCTTTCCGAGTGCGCTATCGACCGGGCCTTCCCGGAAAACGCCGGGACACAGGGGGAGGAGGTTTTTGTTCACAAGGACGGTTCCTTTTTCCCTGTCGCCTTCACCGCCAGCCCGATCAGAAGCGACGAAGCCAGGGTCGTGGGAACGATCATCGAAGCTCGCGATATCAGTGAAGAGAAGCGCAGCGAGGACGCCCGAAAGCTCTTGATGCATGAGGTCGATCACCGCGCGCGCAACGTCCTCTCTATCGTGCAGTCGCTGGTTCGCCTGACCCGTGCCGATGATCTGGAAACCTACAAGGAAATCCTCGCAGGCAGGATCAACGCCCTCGCACGCGCGCAGACGTCCCTGGCCAATCGTCGATGGGAAGGCGGACTGTTGGCGGATGTCGTCCGCGAAGAACTGGAAGCCCTCTGCCCCAGGGACCACATTGATTTCGGCGGTCCAGAGGTCGCCCTTTCGCCGCAGCAGGTCCAGCCCATCAGCATGTTGCTCCACGAACTGGCGACCAACGCCAACAAATACGGAGCCTGTAGCCGCGCCGGGGGGCGCGTGTCGGTGACCTGGACGGTCGAAGGGCGCCAGGTAACGCTGCATTGGCGGGAGACGGGGGGACCGCACGTCGTGGAGCCCACGCGAGAAGGCTTTGGCTCGACCCTGAAGGCCAATCTTGTCCGTCAAATCGAGGGCACTATTGCGCGAACCTGGAACCCAACAGGGCTTGTTGTCGAGGTCGCGTTCCCGTTGTGAACACGGGTAGAGGCCAGGGCCCGCTTTCTACCGATTTTGTTGAAAAAGGCCGCGCGTCAGAACTCGGCGCCGGTTTTCGGCGATGATCTTGCCGCACCCTCAATTGAGGGGGTTGAGGTTACCACACATAGTACTGAAGGCGCATGCTCATGCCCGGCACGAACCGCTCGACGGACTTTTTTAACTGATTTGACCCGCAGCGGACGTTGTAGATTTCGCCTCTGCTCCCAACTGGCCAGCGCGGCATTACCCAGCGGTGAGCGAGGCGATCGGAACATTCAGTCTGTAAACAAATCCGCCGGGATTATATTCGAGTTCAACCTGGCCCTTCAGCTGTTGGCCCAGCGATGTGACCATCCGAGTTCCGAAACTCTTGCGCGTCGGCTCGCATACCAGCGGCCCCCCCACCTCGGACCATTCAAGGCGTAGACGAGCATCCTCGATCCGCCAACCAACGCTGACTTGCCCTTTGGGAAGGGACAGAGCGCCGAACTTTGTCGTGTTGGTGCAAAGCTCATTCAAGGTCATCGCGAACGCGATGACGGTGCTGGACGTGATCCGGATATCCTCTCCGGAGATGATGAAACGTCCGCCGCCTTGATCAAACGGCTCGACGGCGCTTTGCACGGTGCTTTTGATCGTGGCGTTTTCCCAGCTCGCGCGAGTGAGAAGTTCGTGGGCGCGCGCCAGGGCCGCGAAGCGCCCGTCGATTGCCGACCTCGCATGCGACATGCTGGTTGCGGTGCGCAGGCTCTGATCCGTAATCGCGCCCACGGTCGCGAGCATGTTCTTGATCCGGTGGTGCAGCTCGGCGTGAATAAGGTTCTGCAACTTTAGAGCAGCGTCGCGTTCCTCAGCCTCGATGCCTGCTTGGACCAACAATGCAGTGGCGTCGATGCCGGCCTGCTCCAGTGCCAGCTTGAGACTGTCGTTCTCGGTCGTCAGGGCGTCCTGAAACGGCTGGTTCTCATCGATGATCAGCTGCTGCTTCACCGTATTTTGAGCCGTCTTCAAGAGCAGGGCCTTGGCGTGCGCTCCCGCCTGCTGAAGCTGGTAACGAAGCTCCTTGTTCTCCTTGGTCAGAGAGCCGTTCTCGGCAGAGAGAGTAGGCAACACCTTTAGGGCGCCGCTGCCGACCATTTCCTGTAGCGCGAGGATCATCTGCTGGATTTCAAGCGGCTTCGGGAAGAACTTGCTGTCTTCTGGCTTGTCGGCCTCCGTGACCGCAATCTGTCCAGAAACTAAAATGATCTTGATGTGCGGCCACCGCGTGTGCACGAGTTGGGCAAGCCTCAGTCCGTCCATGCTTCCGGGCATTTGGATGTCGCTGAACAGCACCGATATGTCATCGCGGGATTCCAGGACCTGGATAGCTTCGTCCGCGTTTACTGCCTCGATCGGCACAAACCCCGCGTCTTCAACGATGTCCACTGCCCGCATCCGCAGTATCAACTCGTCTTCAACGACCAGGACGACCGACCGGGGCATAGTGTTTGTCATCATCAAATCCCTATTCGGGCCTGCGTGTACAAAAGGGGCAGTCAAGCCGCAGCAGCGTGTTGCAAAGAGCCATGCGCCTCTTCTTCAGGAATAGCGCGCTGTTTTATAAGAAGGTTCACTTTGCAGCTCGCCCCGGGGCCGGGAGCGACGGCCGGTTCCTGGGGTCCGGTCTCCACCGATTGCGGGCCTTAGGGTCGCGCGCCCGGAGCCCATCGCCAGCCCCCTCAACCGGCAAGGTCGCCAGCCACCGCTCCAGCGCCTGCGGCCCCGAAGCCGCACCACCTTCTCCTCATGCCCCCGAAGATGCGCCTCCATCCGGGGACCCGGTCCCCAATTCCAGAACAGGATGTAGCGGAAGAACTCCAGGTCGAAGCGTTCCGGGCATCCGTCCGCCACGGCGAGCACCTGATCTTCGGCCGCAGCTACGACGACCCCACCCCCTGGTCGGCCACGAGGTCATGGCCCGCCTGGCCGACGGCCGAAAGATGGTCCAGATCCTCCGCCGCGGCGCCGCCCACGGCCTCTCGACCCTGGAAAGCATCAACACCCGCTTCAAGCCGATCGAAGACGTCGAACTGCTCTGGGCCCTGCCGTTCATGGGATTGCGGGCATCTTGCGTTGAGCCGGCTCAGGCTAGGGCAGCGCCGCAAACCGCTCCACCTTTTGCGTCGGACCGGAGACGATCAGCAGGTCGCCTTCGACCACAAGGGTGCTTGGCTTTGCATAGGTGAAATCCACGTGCGGGCGCTTGACGCCGATGACCGTGACCCCGTGCCTTGAACGGAGCTGTGACTCTCCCAGCGTCTTGCCGACAGCCTCGCGAGGCGGGCGGGTCTTTACGATGGCGAAGTCGTCGTCGAACTCGATGAAATCAATCATCTTGCCGGTCACCAGATGGGCGACCCGTTCGCCCATGGCGACCTCGGGATAGACGACATGATGGGCGCCCGTCTTCTCCAGTATCTTCCCGTGGTTGGTCGTGACCGCCTTGGCCCAGATGTCCGGCACGCCCAGTTCGCTTAGCGCCAGGACGGTGAGCACGCTGGCTTCGATATCGCTGCCGATACCGACCACGGCATGTTGAAAATCCGCGACACCGAGTTGCCGCAGGGCCTCGATGTTGCTCGAGTCCGCCTGCACGACATGGGTGAGGCGATCGGACCACGACTGCACAAGGGAAAGGCTTTCCTCGATCGCCAGGACCTCGTGCCCCAATCGCGTCAGGCTCTGCGCGACAGCACCGCCGAAGCGGCCAAGGCCCACGACCACAACATTGTTCGAAATCTGATTTTTCGGTCTAGCCAACGAGGGGGCGCTCCAGTGGATAGCGATAGGGGACATGCCGGGCGCGCAAGGCCAGCGCCGCGGCGACGGTGATTGTTCCAACCCGTCCGACGAACATGAGCCCGATGAGGATCATCTGCGCGGATGGAGGCAGCGCTGCCGTGATGCCTGTACTCATGCCGACGGTCGCAAAGGCCGAGATGACCTCGAACAGCACCTTGTCCAGGGGTTGGGTTGTCAGCGAAAGGATGGCCAGGGTTGAAACGCCGACAAGGCCCACGGCCAGCAGGACGACAGCCAGCGCCTGCCGCTGCGCATCCGGACAGATCCGGCGGCGAAAGGCCGTGACATCGGAGCGCCCCCGGATCTCTGCCCAGACGACAAACCCGAGCAGGAGGAAGGTCGTCACCTTGATCCCGCCGGCGGTGCCGGCGCTGCCGCCACCGATCAGCATCAGGCCATTTGTCAGGAACAGGGTCTCGGGGCGCATCTGCCCGATGTCGACGGCGTTGAAGCCTGCCGTTCGGCTCATCACCGAGTGTGCGAAGGCGTTCAGGGCTTTGCCGCTGGCGGACATGTCGCCCATCGTGCCGACATTGTTCCATTCGGCGACCGCGACGCCCGCGAAGCCCAGAAGCAGAAGACCCAAGGTGCCGAGCAGGGTCAGCTTGGCGTGGATCGACCACCGCCGGGGTGTCCGCCACTCCTTGAGCACCTCGTTGATCACCGGAAAGCCCAATCCGCTGACGATGATCGCCGCACACAGGGGCAACAGGATCAGGGGGTCGAGGGCGAACCCCATCAGGTTGTCGGAATAGGTGGAAAAGCCGGCGTTGTTGAAGGCTGAGACCGAGTGGAAGATGCCGGTCCAGGCAGCACTTCCCCAGGGCTCTCCGTAGCCGAAATGAAGCCGCATGGTCAGGATGGCGGCGACGACGGCCTCGCAGATGAGGGTGACGCCGAGGATGGTCAGAAGCACGCCCTTCACGTCTGCGAGCTGGAGACTTCTGGTTTCAGCCTGGGCAACCAGACGCTGACCCAGCCTCATGCGTCGGGAGATGAGCAACCCCAGCAGGGTTGCCCCGGCCATGATCCCGAACCCCCCGACCTGAAAGAGGCCGAGGATCACCCCCTGACCAAACGGGGACCAGTAGGTGGCGGTATCGACCGTGATCAATCCTGTCACGCATGCCGCAGACGTTGCGGTGAACAACGCGGTGAGCAGCGGCGCCGCGCTTCCGCTGGTCGTAGCCCACGGTAGCGACAGGAGCGCCGTCCCGATCAGAACCGTAGCGAGAAACGCAAGGGGCACGATACGGGCGGGGTGATCGACTATGGATTTTCGCAAAGGGTCACCCTCGCCAGCAGGCCCATCGTTATACTCGATCCGCTGGATCGGGATAGCCAGCCTCCGGCTCCCACCTGCCTCAGCCCGAGTCCGCTAACCACCCATCGCCGACCCTCGGGTCATACGCCCCCGAGCCCATCGCCAGCCCCCTCAACCGGCAAGGTCGCCAGCCACCGCTTCAGCGCCTTCGGCCCTCGAAGTCGCACCACCTTCCCCTCATGCCCCCGAAGATGCGCCTCCGTTCGGGGACCCGGTCCCCGGTTCCAGAACAGGATGTAGCGGAAGAACTCGAGGTCGAAGCGTTCCGGGCATCCCTCCGTCATGTCGGGCCGCGTCCGGCCCCGGTAGCGCAGCACGCGTCGCACCACCCGCCAGAGGCAGAGGGCGATCGGGAAATCGAGGTAGACCACGGTGTCGGCCCGCGGCAGGCGCAGGTCCAGCGTGCTGCCGTAATTGCCCTCGATCAGCCAGCGATCGGTGGCGACAATCGCGATGACCTGCTCGCGCAGCTGATCCTTGTCGGCTTCGACCCAGCCGGGGAGCCATCCCAGCTGGTCCATGTGGTGAACCGGCAGGCCGAGCCGGCGCCCGAGCGTGAAGGCGAGCGTCGACTTGCCTGATCCACAGGGTCCGATGATCAGAACGCGTTGCACCTGTGGAACCTTCAAGGAGGGCGGGATACGCGGTGAGGCGGCAAACGGCGCCATAACAGGTCCCGGCATGCAACCCGATTACTGAACCGTCTGGCCCGTGGTACGTTGAGCGCCACATGAACGCCATGACCTTCGATCGCCCCGCCAAGCCCGCCGGCCGCTCCATCGCCGTGATGGTCGCCGTCCTCCTCGCCATCGGCGCCGGCCCGGTGCTGTCCAGCCTCGGCCTGATGGACGCCGCCACCTTCGCAGGCAACGGCGACCAGACCCTGCGGGCGGCGCCTTACGCCTTCTCGATCTGGGGCCTGATCTACCTCGGCGTCCTCGCCTACGGCGTCTGGCAGCTGGTCCGCCAGACGCCGGAGTCGGCGCCTCTGCGGGCCGTCGCCTGGCCGTCGGTCATCGCCCTGGTCGGCTGCGCCGCCTGGCTGTTCGCCGCCGCCTACGACCAGAAGGCGCTCAGCGTCCTCATCATCGTCACCTCGGCCGCCGCCATGGTCACCGGCCTGCTCCGCGCCGGGCCGCATCGGGGCGAGGTCGGGCCGGGGACGCGGTTCTTCATCTTCTGGCCGCTGGGCCTGCTGGCCGGCTGGCTGACCATCGCCAGCTTCCTGAACGTCATCACCGTGCTGACCGCCTGGGGCGTCATCGGCCCGCAGATCGCCCAGCCGGCCGCCATCGCCGGGGTCATCGGCGTGGCTATCGTCGGCTCGGCCGTCATCTGGCGCCTGCGCCACCTGGCCTATGGCCTGCCCATCGTCTGGGGCCTGATCGCGGTCTGGGCCGCCGAAAACGTCGACAAGCCCCAGGTCGGCCTCGCCGCCCTGATCGCCGCCGGCTTCATGCTGGTGGTCAGCCTGGTCGCCGGCCGGCCGGGCGCTCGCTAAAGCGCGTTCCGATAAGTGGAAATCGGTTATCGGATAAAACGCGCGACCACGAAAACGCTGGAGCGTCAGCTCTAGCCTTCAAGCATCCTGCGGCTGCGTTCATAGCCGTCGAACAGCTCCCGCATGGCCCCGACGTGCTCGGTGGCCAGCTGGTTGATCGGCTCCGAGCGCAGCACCTCGGCCGGCACCATCACCCCCCGCGCCCCGACCGGCCGGCAATGACCGCTGGCGATCAGCCGGTGCACATAGCGCCGGGCCGTCTCGCGCGGCAGTCCCAGCGTCCGGGCCACCGAGGCGATCGTCACCGGCCGGCGCATGCCATCCGGGAACACGCCCTCGACCGCCAGCGGACTGGGCAGCCCCGGCTCGTTCAGATGCTTCACGCTGGCCTGGCAGATGGCCACGAAGGTCGCCGCCAGCAGGACGTCGCCATCGAACGGCGCGCTGAGCACCGACATCTGCCGCAGGAAGTAGTCCATACCCATCTTGAGTAAGAACCGCTCCTGCGCCGGAGTGCGTTGCGCCGGGTCGTTCGGAATACCTTTCAACGTCAGCGTCCCAATCTCTCGAAGCGGGTCCGGCTGTCACGCGCGGGACCTGTTTTACAACGACCCGAAAAACCACGGTTTTTACGGCTCGAGACCTAGGTAGCGCCGACTGACCGAGGGTCCATGCGGCAAAATGGCAAATAGCCCATTTTGGGCGCAGTGATCGAAAAGCCTTGCCTGTTGGGCCTGTATAAAACATACTGCTCTTTCACCCAGACATTCCAGGAGCCGCCCCTGACCGCGTCCCCGCGACCGGTGAGCCATGCCGACCCGGCCTGGTTCGCCACCCTGCCCCGCCTGCGTCCCGATGGAAGCGAGGACCCGGACTACGGCCAGGTCTTCTTCCAGCCGTCCGCCGACGGAGGCCTGGCCTACAGTTTCGACCGCGCCGGCCTGCGCTTCTGCCGCCGCCTGCCGCCGCCGGCCCCCCGCCGGGGCTGGCTCGACTGCCAGGGCCGCGCCTTCCGCATCGCCGGGCCCGTCCAATGAGGCCCGCCCCGCCTGCGTTTGCGCGCTACTGGCTCTGCGGCGGCGAGATCCTCGCCCTTGGCGGACCGCTGCCCCTGGCCGGCCGCGGCGCCCGCGCCCTCACCCTCGCCGACCTCGCCCGCCTCGCCGCCTTTCACCGCCGCGAACTCGCCGCCGCCTGCCCGGGCACCCGCCGCTACCACCAGCTCTGTCTGCGCGACGCCGAGGCAGTGCTCGCGCATTCAGTTGATAACTGTTCGCAAAAGGTCTAGCTGCGGGTCCATGCTGATCCAGATCGAGACCCTGCTGACCGCCGACCAGGTCGCCCGGTTCCAGACCGCCCTGGCCGGCGCGCCCTGGGCCGACGGCCGGGCGACGGCCGGCTATCAGTCGGCCCTGGCCAAGAACAACCTCCAACTCCCCGAAACCAGCGACCTGGCCCGCAGCCTCGGGGCCCAGGTCGAGCGGGCCCTCGCCTCCAACCTGCTGTTCCAGTCAGCGGCCCTGCCGGCCCGGGTCTTTCCGCCGCTGTTCAACCGCTACGACGGCGACCACAGCTTCGGGGTCCATGTCGACAACGCCCTGCGCGCCCTGCCGGATGGAACCCGCCTGCGCACCGACCTGTCGGCCACCCTCTTCCTCACCGATCCGGACGACTACGACGGCGGCGAGCTGGTCATCGAGGACGTCTACGGCGCCCAGGCGGTCAAACTGTCCGCCGGCTCGATGATTCTCTACCCGGCCACCTCCCTGCACCAGGTCACGCCGGTGACCCGCGGGGCCCGCACCGCCTGCTTCTTCTGGATCCAGAGCCATGTTCGCGACGACGCCGCCCGCGCCATGCTGTTCGACATGGACATGGCCCTGCAGCGCCTGCGCGGCGAGGTCGGCGACGGCCATGCCAGCCTGGTCGCCCTGACCGGTGTCTACCACAACCTGCTGCGCCGTTGGGCGGAGGTCTGACGATTAGGCCCCACGGTTCCATGAGCCGTGCTATTGTGTCTGACCGTTCCGCTCATCGAGGGAACCCTGCCGGCCTGTTCTGCCGACCTGCCCGATATCTGGTCCCGCGCCGCGGGACGTCGGGGGCGAAAGGCGCCGCATGTCCAAGACCCCGATCCCCGCTCCGCCGATGACCATGGCCCAGCTGCGCAAGCGGCTCGACGAGACCCTGGCCAGCGGTCACCAGCCCAAGGACCTGGTCCTGCGCATTACCCTGCGCGACACCGCGCTGATCAAGCGCAGCGCGGTCTTCGCCGATGACGATATCCGCTTTGTCGACGGCGTGATGCACGTGCTGGGCATCCCCACCATCGTCGGCCAGGTCGGCGAAACCAGCATCGCCGCCGCTGAGCCCGCGGACAGCTAAGGCTTCCGCTTGGCCGCCGACGCCTCGCGCACCGGCCCGAACTCCGACCCCGTCTTCCAGCCCGGCCAGTCGCTGCTGTTTGCCAGCGCCTTGCCGGCCTGCAGCACCAGATCGACATCCATCGCCGCCCCGCGCAGGTCCCAGTCGGGGCTCCAGGCATCGCCCGTCTGGTGATAGGCGGTGGCCGTGTAGTCGCTGACCCATTTGTCGCCGGCCGCCCTGCCCCCCTCGACCAGGTCGGCGCCGCCGCCCAGCGCCATGATCAGGATCACCGGCACCCCGCGCTTGGCGAAGCTGAAGTGGTCGGCGCGATAGAACAGCCCACGCTCAGGCCTGGCGTCCGGGGTGATCACCCGGCCCTGCGCTCTGGCGGCCACGGCCAGGCCGTCCTCCAGCTGGTTCTGTCCGGCCCCGACCAGCACCACGTCCCTGGCCGGCCCGACCGGCTGCAGCACGTCCAGGGTATAGGCCCCGGCCATCTTCTCCAGCGACACGGTCGGATGCTGGGCGAAGTACTCCGAGCCCAGCAGGCCGCGCTCCTCGGCGGTCCAGGCGGCGAACAGCACGGTCCGCTCCGGCGCCGGCCCGGCCTTGAAGTCCCGGGCGATCTCGAACAGGCCGGCGATGCCGATGGCGTCATCCAGAGCGCCCGGGCGCACCCGCCTGCCCGCCGCGTCCGGCTTGTCGGCCAGGCCATAGGCGTCCCAGTGCCCGGCGTAGGCCACCGTCTCGTCCGGCCGCCTCGAGCCGGTGATCTTGCCAAGGACGTTCTGGCTCTCCACCCGCGTGTGCTCGACCCCGACATCGGCGCTGAAGGTCGCACCCTTCAGCTCGACCGGCTTGAACCCGGCCGTGCGCGCCTGCTTCTTCAGGGCTTCCAGGTCGAGACCGGCCGAGGCCAGCATCTCCGCCGCCACGCCGCGCTCGATCCAGCCCTGGAACGGCACGCGGCCGGCGCCGCCGTCGGCCCGGGCGACATCAAAGTTCTCGCCGCGCGGAGCCACCACGGTGATCCAGCCATAGCCGGCGCCGGGCGTCTCATGGATGATCAGCGCCCCGGCGGCGCCCCGCCGGGCGGCCTCCTCGTATTTGTAGACCCAGCGGCCGTAGAAGGTCATGCCCTGGCCGCTGAACTTGCCGGCCACGGGCTCGCCCGCCGCCGCCTCGAAGTCCGGATCGTTGATCAGGAAGACGACGATCTTCCCCTTCACATCGACGCCCTTGTAGTCGTCCCAACCGCGCTCTGGCGCGCTGACGCCATAGCCGACGAAGACCAGGGGCGCGTCCTTCACCGCGATGCGGTCGGTCGGCCGCACGGTGTTGACGTAGATGTCCTTGAACTGCTCCAGGCTCCGCGCCTTGCCGCCGAGGTTGAAGGCCATGGCCCCGCCCGGCTTCACCTGGGTGCGGACCAGCGGCACCGTCTGGGTCCAGCCGCCGTTCTCGCCGGCCGGCTCCAGGCCCGACTGCTGGAACCGCTTGACGATGTAGTCGATGGTCTTCTGCTCGGCCGCCGAGCCGGGCGCGCGGCCCTCGAAGGCGTCGGAGGCCAGGACCCTGGTGTCCTCCGACAGGGCCTTGGGATCGATTTCCCTTGCCAGCACAGGGGTTGCGGCGAGGACCAGGGCGGTCAGGACGAGGGCGAAACGCATGGCAGGCACTCCTGTAGGCCGCCTCAATAGCGCCTTTGGGCGGCATGATCCATTTGCGCGGCAGACGATGGTCACAGCCCGGCCTGTGCATGCGGCGACCGGCCGCAGGGCCGGTTAATATCCTGGCAGGTGTGCAGGTTCAGAGTCCGCCGCAAAGGAGTTTTTCCTACCGTGCGTATGACGGAAACAGATCGCCTCGCCGCCCTGAAAGCGTTCGAGGTGCTTGACACCCCTCCTGAACCCGCTTTCGACCGCCTGACAGCTCTGGCGGCCGATCTTTTCGACGCGCCCATGGCCCTGGTGTCGCTGATCGACGAAGAGCGCCAGTGGTTCAAGTCGCGTCAGGGGGTCGACGACGCCTGCACCCCACGCGACCAGGCCTTCTGCCGCTTCGCCCTTGATCTGTCGCCCGGCGAGACCCTGGTGGTCCCGGACGCCACTGCTGATCCGCGCTTTGCCGCCAACCCGCTGGTAACGGGCCCCATGGGCCTGCGCTTCTACGCCGGCGCCGTGCTTACGACCGCCGAGGGTGCGGCGCTCGGCACGCTGTGCATTCTCGATACCGTGACCCGGCCGCGCCCCTCAGACCGCCAACTCAGGCAACTGGCCAGCCTGGCCGAGATGGTTGTCGAGACGCTGGAAGCCCGTTCTTGGCGGATCGCCCATGAGCGCGAGTCCGCTCTGCTTGGCCTGGCCGAAGCCATGTCCGGGATCGGCGCCTGGCGCCTGTCGTTGTCCAGCCACAGGGTGACCTGGTCCGACGCTGTCTATGCCATCCACGGGGTCAGCCGAGACACATTCGATCCCAACCTCGATGACGCCATCGGCTTCTATCACCCCGACGACCGGCCAATGGTCAGCCACTTCATCGAGCGAGCCCAGTCCACAGGCGAGGGATTCGATTTCCAGCTGCGGCTGCTCACCCGGGACGGCGCCGAGCGGACCGTCAGCGCGCGGGGCTTGGGCGAGACGGATCAGACCGGCCGAGTCGTTGCCGTCTATGGCGTGTTTCAGGACGTCACCGACCATGTCGAGGCCCTCAAGGCCGCCCGCCGCGGTGAGGCCCGCTTCCGATCGCTGGCCGACAATATGGGCGACGTCATTACCCGAATCCGACTGGACGGCCACAGCGGTTACATCTCGCCGGCCATCGAGGATCTGCTCGGATACGAACCCACTGAGATGGTCGGGCGAACGGCCCAGGCCTTCGTGCACCCCGACGACCGCGTCCTGCTCCTCGATGTGTTCGCCGCCCTGGCCACCGGATCAGATCACCGAACTCTGGAACATCGCGCCGTCCGCAAGGATGGCGGCATCATCTGGGTCGAGACCCATTTCAAGCTTGTGCGCGACGCCGAAGGCCAGCCCTCGGAAGCTGTCGCGGTCATCCGGGACATCACCGCCCGCCGGGCCATGGAAGAGGCCCTGGCCGACAGCGAGCAGCGCTACCGCACCCTGGCCGACAACGTCTCCGACATCCTCGTCCGCTTTGGCCGCGACGGCATCGTCCGCTACGTCTCGCCGGCCTGCCGCAGCCTCGGCATCGTGCCGGAGGAGGCAGTCGGCGCATCGATCTTCAACCTCGTCGCGCCGGGCCACCTCGACCATTCGCAGGCCCTGGTCGATGGCCTGTTCGCCGGAATCGCGCCAGATGGCGTGACCCGCCGCGAGCATCTCATTCACACCCGCGACGGCCGCGAGATGTGGCTGGAGGGCAGTCCCAAGCTGGTGTTCGACGAGTCCGGCGAGATCATCGAGGCGGTGACCGTCCTGCGCGACATCACCTCGCGCAAGGCCATGGAGGCGGACCTGGTTGCAGCCCGCGCCGCTGCCGAGGCCGCCGCCGCCGCCAAGGCCGAGTTCCTGGCCAACATGAGTCATGAAATCCGCACGCCGCTGACCGCCGTCATCGGCTTCTCCGGACTGCTCGCCACCACCCCCGACCTGCCGCCCAAGGCCCAGGACCACGTGCGTCGTATCCAGAGCGGCGGCCGGGCCCTGCTGGCGACGGTCAACGACATTCTCGACTTCTCCAAGCTGGAAGCCGGCCAGGTCGAGATCCGTCCCGAGGTCTGTGATCCCGCCATCGTCGTCCGCGAGGCGCTGGAGCTGTTCGAGGCGAACGCCGACGCCAAGGGCCTGACACTGACCCTGGAGGGCGAGGCGCCGAGCAGCCTGTCGCTCGACCCCGGCCGTCTGCGCCAGATCCTGCTCAACCTGATCGGCAATGGCGTCAAGTTCACTGACCAGGGGGGCGTAACCGTGCGCCTGACCTGGGCCGACGACCGACTGTGGGTCGGCGTCACCGACAGTGGGGCCGGCATATCGCCCGAAAATCAGGCCCTGCTGTTTCGCAAGTTCTCGCAGGTCGACGCCTCCGCGACCCGACGCCATGGCGGCACGGGCCTGGGTCTGGCGATCTGCCGCGGACTGGCCGAAGCGATGGGCGGCGAGATCGGCGTCGACAGCACCCCCGGCCAGGGCTCGACCTTCTGGTTCGTGCTTCCAGCCCCTGCGACGACCACGGTCGACTCTGACGGCGGCCTTCCGACCGCGCCAATCGATGACCTGGGAGACCTGTCGGGGGCCCGCGTTCTGGTCGCCGACGACAACTCGGCCAACCGCAATCTCGCCCGGGCGCTGCTGGAGGCGCTGGGCGCCGACTGCCTGCTGGTCGCCGATGGCGAGGAAGCCGTGAAGGCTGCGCAGCGGCAGGTCTTCGACCTGATCCTGTTGGACATACGCATGCCAGGGCTCGGCGGCATCGAGGCGGCCCGCGCCATCCGCGCGGGCGGCGGCCCCAATGACGGTGTGCCCATCCTGGCCTTTACCGCAGAACGCGAGCGCGGTGGGCTGGACCCCGTCTTCGCCGGCGTGATCGACAAGCCGATCGAGCTGGAGGCGCTGCAGGCCGCCGTCGGCCTGGCGCTGAACCCGCCGACCACCAGGGAGACCAGCCATGCGGCATGACAGCGCTCTGGTGCTGGTCGTCGATGACGACGAGCTGATCCGCGAACTGCTGCGGACCCGCCTGGAGCTCGACGGTCTGAGGACAGCCAGCGCCCGGGACGGCGTCGAGGCCCTGAACATGCTGGCCTCTCACCGTCCCTCCGCCATGGTGCTGGATGTCAGCATGCCGCGCATGGACGGGTTCCAGCTGCTGGAATCCCTTCGCCGGACCAACCGCCTCCCGCCGCCGACCCTGATGCTGACCGCCCGCAACGCTACCGAGGATGTGCAGCGCGCCATCGGACTGGGGGCAAAGGACTATCTCGCCAAGCCGTTCGACGACCAGCTGCTGTTGCGCCGGGTCCGCCGCCTTCTGCGCAGTCCTGCGCCACAGGCAGGAGCCACGTCGACGCCTGAACCGTCACCGTCTGCGGCGCGAGGCGAAGAACTTTTCCTCTAGGCTTGGTGTCGCCGGAAGGCGGGCCTACAAACGCCGAATGAGCGTCGCCTTCACCAAGGAGGGAGATCTCGAGGCGACCGCGGCCGATCTGCCCGACCGCCCGATCTCCCAGCATCCCAACCTCGTCACCCCGCAGGGCCTGGCCCTGCTGGAAGAGGCGTTGGCCGCCGCCCAGGCCGCCTATCGCGCTGCCCAGCAGGGGGATGTCGCCACCGACCGCACCGCCATGGCCAGGGCCACCCGCGATCTGCGCTACTACAACGCCCGCCGCGCCAGCGCCCAGCTGACGCAGCCGCCGGAGTCCTGCGACACCGTCCAGTTCGGCTGCAGCGTGACCTTCGACCGCGAGGACGGTCGCCGACAGACCTTCCGCATCGTCGGCGAGGACGAGGCCGACCCGGCCAGGGGCAGCGTCTCCTGGGTCTCGCCGGTCGCCCAGGCCTTGCTCGGCAAGGGCGAGGGCGACACCGCCCGGGTCGCAGGCGGCGAGGTCGAGATCGTGGCCATCGGCGCGTGAGCGCCGACCCGGCGTCGCTTGGACAGCGCCTCTGGAAGAGCGCGCCGCTGCTGCTGGCCGCGACCATGCTGTTCTGGGCCGGCAACAGCATCGCCGGCCGGGCGATGAGCGGGATCGTGCCGCCGATGACCCTGACCTTCTGGCGCTGGGTTCTGGCCAGCCTGCTGGTCGCCCCCCTGGCCTGGAAACACCTGAAGACCGACGGCCCGGTCCTGCGCCGCCACTGGAAGCTTGTCCTGCTCCTCAGCCTCAGCGGGGTCGCCTCGTTTGGAGCCCTGCTCTACTGGGGCCTTGAAAGCACCACGGCCCTCAACAGCCTGCTGATGCAGGCGGCGATCCCGCCCCTGATCCTGTTCTTCGGCTTCGTACTGCTGCGCGACCGCATCGGCGTCGGCGCCCTGGTCGGCGTGGCTCTATCGCTGCTCGGCGTGCTGGTGGTGATCAGCGAGGGCCGGCCATGGCGCCTGCTGTCGCTGCATCTCAATCCGGGCGATGGCATCATCCTGGTCGGGGTCGTGCTCTATGCCGGCTACAGCCTGCTCCTGCGCCGCCGCCCGCAGGTTCATCCGCTGAGCCTGCTGCTGGTCACCTTCGTGCTGGCCGCCCTGATCACCGCCCCGCTCTACGCCCACGAGCTGCTCCAGGGCCGCACCTTCGAGCCTACGCCGGCCGCGCTGGGCGGCATCGCCTATGTCGCCCTCTTCCCGTCGTTCCTGGCCTATCTCTGCTTCAATCGCGGGGTCGAACTGATCGGAGCCGGGCCGGCAGGGCAGTACATGCACCTGATGCCGGTGTTCGGCGCGGTGCTGGCCGTCGCCCTGCTCGGAGAGCCCTTCCATCCCTACCACGCTGCCGGCGTTCTGCTGATTGGCCTCGGCATCGCGGCGACAGCCTTGGCGGGTCGCAGTCGCGTCTGAGGGATTCCCCCCCTTAAGAGGGCAGCGGCCATGATTCTCCCGCTCTACTCAGGACGCGTAGTCGTTGAGGGGAATAGCATGGCCTTGAAACTCGCCCTGGCGGTCCTCGCCAGCTGCTTGCCGATGACGGCCTTGGCCGCCGAGGCCGACCGTTTCGATCTCATCTGCGCCGGCGAGGGCTGGACAGAGTTCAAGGGCATGCGTCCGAAGACCCAGGACATTTCGGTGGATCTCAAGAGCGGCGACTACTGCTTCCTGCCCTGCAGGCCGGGGGAAGCCCAGCCGATCCAGTCGGTGAGCCCGGAACGGCTGGTTTTCTATGAAGACGTGCTCGGCGCATCGCGCATGACCATGGCGTTCGACCGCAAGACCATGGTGTTCCGGGTGGAGTCGACGGCGGGCCAGAAAGTCCTGCGCATCGAGATCCTGACTTGCGAACCGGCGCCGTTCTCGCCGTTCCTCGCCAAAGCCGACTGATCATTCACAGCTTCGAATCCCTTGCCGGCCGTATCGTCGCCATGGCGGTCCTGTCTCTGATCTCCCTGCCCACCAC
>JANPKF010000601.1:0-2588 GCA_031425895.1 Caulobacteraceae bacterium
CCCTTGAACTGTCCGGCGCCCCCGGCTCGCCCTACAGTTCAAGGGGCGTTTCCACGTTTATGACATCCTGAGTGCCAATTGTTTGGGGGCACGATGACCCCGGTTCATGCGCCGCGCAAGTCCCCAACGACCGATCGCATCCAGGCCGCCAGGTTCTCTTTGCAGTCCAGCGGCGTGCGGCCGTGGCGGACCATGACCACGTCGAGGTCAGGGATGCACAGGGTGTACTGGCCCTCGTAGCCATTGGCGCTGAACGAGCCTTCACCGCCGAGGCCCAGCCACCATTGGGCGGCGTAGCCCAGCTCTTCGGTGGCCGGCACGGGCGTGGGGGTGCGGGCGTAGTCGACCCAGGCGGCGGGGAGGAGTTGCCTGTCTTCCCAAACGCCGCCGCGCAGGTAGAGCAGGCCGAAGCGGGCGAAGTCGCGGGCGGTGCTGAAGCAGTAGGACGAGCCGATGAAGGTTCCGGCGGCATCGAACCTGGGCATCGGGCTGGTCATGCCGAGCGGTTCGAACAGGACTGCGCGCATGTGGGCCTCGAAGGCCTCGCCCTTGAGGCCCAGGGTGCGTTGCAGGATATCGCAGATGATGTTGGTGGTGCCGCTGGCGTAGGACCAGTGGGTATCTGGCGCATGTTCCAGCGGCTGGGCGATGGCATAGGCGGCGACGTCTTCCTTGCCGGAACCGAACAGCATTTCGATGACGTCGGAGACGCTGCCCGGCACATAGTCCTCGACGAACTTCAGGCCGCTGGACATGCGCAGCAACTGGTCGAGGGTGATGGCCGAGCGTTCGTCGGCCTTCCAGGCGGGCACGTCGGCCGGGGCGTGGATGTCGATCTTGCCTTGTGCGACCGCCAGGCCGACCAGGGCCTGAGTGATGCTCTTGGCCTTAGACCAGGAGGGAAAGCGGCTCTGCTGATCAAGGTCTGGACCATAGCGCTCGTAGCGGACCGCGCCGCCCTGGATGATCAGCACCGCGTCGGTGATGCCGATGCTGTCGTCGGTGAAGGCGGCGTCGAGGCGGGCAGCCAGCGCGGCCGGCAGGGCGGCGCCGGTCGGCCAGTCGGCGGTGGGCCAGGGCGTGCCGGCGGGCTGGGCGGGGAGTAGGGGCAGGGCGGTCATCAGATGACCTTCGCGGTCTTGTTCTGGAATGCGGCGATGCGCTCATCCATGTCCGGGCCCCGGCCTTCGCCGCGGAACACCTCATGGGCCAGGCCGACGCTCTGGGGCAGGCCGTCGGTGTCCATCAACAGCTTCTTGTTGGCCGCGTGGCTGAAGCTGCTGTTGGCCAGGATGCTGTCCGCCAGGGCGACGAGGCCGGCCTCATAGTCCTCATTGGCGACGCAGATGTTGGCGAGGCCGATCGCCGCCGCCTCGCGGCCGCCATAGGTGCGGCAGGTGAACATCATCTCGCGGGCCTTGTAGGTTCCGACCCGGCGCGGCAGCCGCTGGCTGAGGCCCCAGACGGGGGTCAAGGCCCATTTGGCATGGGTGTCGCCGAACCTGGCCGCTTCCGAGGCGAAGATGATGTCGCCGGCCAGGGCCAGCTCCAGCGCGCCGGTGTAGCAGTGGCCGTGGACGGCGGTGATCACCGGCAGGGGCAGGCCCGCGAGGCGCTCGATGACGCTGGCCTGAAAGTTCGGTCGGGGCAGCTTTTCGCCGGCGGCGATGTCGCCGAGGTCGTGACCAGCGGAGAAGCATTTACCGGCCCCGCGCAGAATGACGAGGCGCACGGCGGCATCCGTCTCGATGGCGGCGACATGGTCGTCCAGCGCCTTGAAAAGCTCGACGTTGAGGGCGTTCAGCTTGTCCGGCCGATTGAGCGTCAGGGTTACGGCCCCGTCTCGGTCCTCGCGCAGCACCAGATCGCTCATGACGTCCTCCCTTATGTTTGGAGGGAGACTAGCAGGACGACGTCGGGGAAGGACAAGCGACCACGAAGGGCTTAAGAACCCGCTCATGAGCGAGAAAGACCCCTACGAAGGCGTGACCTGGGACCTGTCTAAGTCCCTGAGCTACGGCCAGTATCTGCAACTCGACAAGGTTCTGGGCGCCCAGGCGCCGCGCTCGGATGAGCACGACGAGCTGCTGTTCATCGTCATCCACCAGTCGAGCGAACTGTGGATGAAGCTGTGCCTCCATGAGCTGCGCGGGGCGGTGGCCCACATCCGCAACGACGACCTGGAGCCGGCTTTCAAGATGCTGAGCCGGGTCGGGCGCATCCAGACGCAGATGATCCAGGCCTGGGAAATCCTCGCCACCATGACGCCGGCCGACTACAGCCGCTTCCGTGAGGCGCTGGGGACCAGCAGCGGGTTCCAGTCGCACCAGTACCGGCAGATCGAGTTCCTGCTGGGCGCCAAGAACGCCCGGACGCTGGAGGTGTTCGAGAGCGCGCCGTCGGTGCATGGCGAGCTGACGGCGGCCCTTCGCGCGCCCAGCCTGTACGACGAGGCCCTGGCCCTTCTGGCCCGGCGTGGCTTTGCGATTCCCGACGGGTATCTGAACCGGGACTGGACGCAGCCCTATGAGGCGGACGAGGCCGTCGAGGCGGCCTGGCTGGCGGTCTATCGCGACGTCGAGACCTAC
>JANPKF010000602.1:0-4642 GCA_031425895.1 Caulobacteraceae bacterium
GGAACCAGACGGTCAGGTCAAGGCTGGGGGCGATGTAGTCCGGCCGCTCGGCCAGCCCCCGGTGGTGGGTCGGCCAGATCATGGTGTCGATCAGGATCACCGCCCGGGCGCAGTCCAGGAAGGCGTCGCCGCCGGCCTCGAAGTCGGTGAATCGGTACCACTCCTGCAGGACAGCAGGGCCGGGCCTGCGCTGTTCGGGGGGCACAAAGCCCACCGGCTTGACGTCGAAATTCATCCAGAAGCCCCGGGGCGGGGCGTCGGCCGGCATCAGCTCGTGGAAGAACTTCAGGGCGTCGGGCCGGGGCAGGTCCGGCATGACCGCGTCGGTGTTCACCGGGCCGTCGTCGCGGTTGGTGGTCCAGACCTGGGCCTGCAGGAAGACCCGGCCGTCCTGCACGAGGGCCACGTTCAGCAGCCAGGCGCTACGGCCCTGCTTGACCGGGGTAACCTGGGCTTCGATCTCGCCGAACTTGGCCACGCCCACGTACTGTACGGTGAGCGTCGCCGGCCAGTGGGCGTCTGGCGCCGCGGCGCCGGCGGCCCGCAGGGCGATGGCCGCCACATAGCCGCCGTTGGGGCCCCAGATCTCCCAGTCGCGCGACAGCGTGGCCGCATAGCGGCCCTCGGCGCCCTCAACCGCGCTGTCGTGCTGGAGCGCCCCCACGCCGTCGAAGCGGGTCGGGCCTTAAGCGTCGCCGGTCGGTTCGGCCGCCGTGTCGCCCTTGCGGGCGATCTGGCGCTCGGCGATCCGGGCCGACTTCCCGCGGCGATCGCGCAGGTAATAGAGCTTGGCGCGCCGCACGACGCCGCGGCGCTTGACCTCGATGCTCTCGATCATCGGCGACAGGACCGGGAAGACCCGCTCCACGCCTTCGCCGAAGCTGATCTTGCGGACGGTGAAGCTCTCGTGGAGCCCGGCGCCCTGGCGGGCGATGCAGACGCCTTCGTAGGCCTGAACGCGTTCGCGCTCGCCTTCCTTGATCTTGACGTTGACCCGCAGGGTGTCGCCAGCCTGGAAGTCGGGGGTCTTGCGCATCTGGGCGAGACGCTCGGTCTCTTCTTTTTCCAGTTGCTTGATAATGTTCGCAGCCATCTCGTTACTCCAATTATTTCTGAGGCTTACCCTTGTGGGCGCCGTTTGCCTGTAAGTTGGCGAGGTGGGCCGCCCAGAGGTCGGGCCTTCGCTCGCGGGTCGTCAGTTCTCTCATCTCCTGCCGCCAGGCCGCGACCCGCTTGTGGTCGCCGCTCAGCAGCACCTCGGGGATATCCAGCCCTTCGAACGTCCGCGGTCTCGTGTACTGCGGATGCTCGAGGAGACCGTCCTCGAAGCTTTCTTCCTTGAGGCTGTCCGCCTGCCCGAGAACCCCCGGGACAAGACGAACACAGGCCTCGATCGCCACCATCGCCGCCGCCTCGCCACCGGCCAGGACCGCGTCTCCGACGGAGACTTCCTCGAACCCCCGGGCGTCTAGCACCCGCTGGTCCACCCCCTCGAACCGGCCGCAGAGGACAACAATCCCCGGCGCCTCGGCCCACTTGGAAACCCGCGCCTGGGTCAGGGGCTGACCCCGGGCGCTCATACACAAAAGCGGCCGTCCCGCAGTCTCAACGCTGTCGAGCGCCGCCGCGATTACGTCCGCCTTCATCACCTGTCCAGGACCGCCACCCGCGGGGGTGTCGTCGAGGAAGCCGCGCTTATCCTTGGAAAAGGTCCGAATGTCCACTGTTTCAAGGCGCCACAGGTCCGATTCACGCCAGGCGGTCCCGATCAGGCTGACGCCCAGCGGGCCCGGGAAGGCCTCGGGGAACATGGTCAGGACGGTGGCGGTGAAGGGCATGGGGCGGGGCGTATAGCTTAAAGGCGCGGCGGAGTCGAAGGTGCGTCCTTCGACACGCCCGCTATCGCGGGCTACTCAGGATGACGAACATCTATGAAGCACACCTAACATCGTCATCCTGAGTAGCGGCCGCAGGCCGCGTGTCGAAGGACGCAACATCAGTTCGGCGCCAGGTCGAGGTTGAACTTCTCGGCGAAGTCCGGATGCGGCGGGGTCGGCCAGCGGTACTCGGCGAAGGTCTCGGCCATGCAGACGGCGACCTGGTCTTCCGAGTCCCGGTCGACGCGGTCGAACTTGCCGTCCTTGAAGCTGACCACCAGAGAGAAGCTCATCCGGCGGCGCAGGGAGCTGGAATAGCAGCGGTCGAACAGGGCCGTGGTCTTGGGCTTGAGGAAGGGGTCCATCTTCTGGTCGCGCCATTCCTGGGCCTTGGGGTCGTCCTTGTACCTGTCGGCGCGGGCCAGGGATTCGCCGTAGGCGAGGCCGGAGCCGGACTGGAACATCAGGGCGAGAGCGAGCGACGCAGCAGTGATCATCGGTAGGTCCGGGAGATGACGATCAGCACCCTTACCACGATGCCGTGGCGGCTATAGGGCGATCAGCGGTTGACCGGCCAGGGCCTGGGCGAACACCGCCCCTGTGAGAGCGACCAGACCGACGGCGGCGACGGGCACAAGCCAGGGCAGGGGTCTGCGGACCATTGCGGTGACCGCGAGCACAGCGACCGGAAGGATTTGCGCGGCGTGGACACCGAGGAAGTGCGCCGGTCGCAGGTCGCCCGCCGTCGTCGACCAGCCGACGAGCGGCAGGCCGGGCCCGGTGGAGACCCCGACGAAGTGGCTGAGCTGGCCGCTCATCCAGCCGCCCATGGCTGTGCCGAGCACAAAGGTCAGCACCAGGCCCCAGCCGATGGCGCGCTGCGCCGGGCTCCGGTCCGGGCTGCGCAGGACCATGATCCCCTGGACCAGGGCTGTGGTGGTCAGCACCACCGCGCCGACGCCCATAAGGCCGTAGAGGGTGATCGAGAGCGGCGAGGTGACGTTGAAGTGGGAGGCCTCGGCCCGGCTGGCCCGCCAGGCGATATAGAGAACCTCCAGCAGACCGCTGGCGATCGCCGCCCAGACCACGAAGCGGCCGGCCGGCGAGCGGCTGGCCTGCGCGGGCAGGCGGCTGAACACGAAGGCGGCGTAAAGCCAGAAAAGGGCGACAGAGGCCTGGAACTTGAGCGGCTTGATCCAGACCCCGACGCCTTCGAACAGGCGCGGGTCGGAGAGGGCGAAGCCGCCGGTGATCAGCATGCTGGCCGCCAGCGCCAGGCCGGCGGTGGTCAGGGTCGGCTGCCAGCCGGCCAGCAGGTCGCGGCGCGGGAAGGCGCCGGAGAGATCGGCCGTGGTCATTTGCGCGTCTTCGGGATCAGGCGGATCAACTGGAAGGCCAGGTAGCCGACCGGCCCGAACAGGAAGGTCAGCACCAGGATCGGGGCGATGACCACGGGCCAGTGGCCTTCCTCGTCGGCGGTGCGCGCAATCCAGCCGCCGACGAACAGGTCGAAGGCGAGGTAGTGGATCCAGCCGGCCAGCAGCAGTTCGGGCTGGGCGAAAAAGGTGGCGACGCCGGCCAGGGTGCTGAAACCCCCGCCGTCCGCCTTGCCGATGAAGGCGACGATCAGCACGGCGTAGGCGGCCGCGAACAGGCCCGGGACCAGATAGCCCGCCACGGGATCAACAAAGCGGCGGATGGGCCTGACGAAGCGGGCCAGGATCAGGGCGATCCAGACGACCAGGGCCACAGTGTTGGCGACAGCGAAGATGGTCTCGGGCATCCGTGCGCTCCATTGCTTGACAGTGTCAAGCTGGATAGAACGGCCGCTTGACAGTGTCAAGTTGGAGTTCGCGTTGACGGCCGATCATAAGCGTCCCGAAGATGTCCGCGCCGCCCTGCTGGCCGCGGCTGAGCAGCTGATCGAGGCCGGGCCGGCCAGCGAGGTGTCGTTGCGGGCCTGCGCCCGGCTGGCCGGCGTGTCCCACGCCGCGCCCGCGCACTACTTCCCCAGCAAGGCGCACCTGATGGCGGCGGTGCTGACCCGCGCCTTCGACGACCTGTCCGACCGTATGGAGGCCGGCCGCGCCGCCAGTGACGGCGACGGCTTTGATCGGCTGAAAGCCATCGGCCTGGCCTACATCGGTTTCGCGCTGGACCGGCCGAACGTCTACGCGATGATGTTCTCGACCCCCTATCCCGACGGGGCAGACGGCGAGATGGCGCAGGCCGGCGCCCGGGCCAGCAGCATCCTCGCCGAAGCCGTGGCGCGGACCGAACGGCCGCCGACGGTGGATCAGGACCTGGGCGTGACCTTCGCCTGGGTCAACGTCCATGGCTTCGTGTCGCTGCTGCATGCGCTGAAGCCCGGATCCGGTGCGTCGCGGGAGGCCACGATGGCGGAGGCCGACCGAATGCTCAGCCTGATGGCGCCAGCCTTCCGCGTGTGAGTCTTGCCGCCCCGGCGATGCGGGCCTATTGCACCGCATCATGCAAGACGCCGAAAACCTGATCGCCACCCTGGCCCTCGAGCCCATTGAGGTGAACCTCTTCCGGGGCGTGTCGCCCAACGAGGGCTTCCCGCGCATCTTCGGCGGGCTGGTCATCGCCCAGGCGCTGCTGGCCGCCTATGAAACGGTCGAGGACCGGGTCTGCCACTCGCTGCACGCCTACTTCATCCGGCCGGGCGATGTGAACATCCCGGTGCTGTATGAGGTCGACCGCTCGCGCGACGGCGGCACCTTCACGACACGGCGGGTCATCGC
>JANPKF010000603.1:0-2221 GCA_031425895.1 Caulobacteraceae bacterium
CACCGTCGCGGCGATGGGTGTCAGCCGCACCAGGCTGCGACCGCCGCCGATGACCCAGACGATCAGTCCGCTCATGCCGAGCAGAAGCCAGATCGGCGCGAAATGGGTGAGGATGTCCAGTCGGTCGCTGAACCGGCCGCCGTTGGCCAGGGCAGCAGCCAGAGCGGCGCCGGCGGCCAGGGCGAACCCGGCCAGACGAACCAGAAAGGCGAGGGCGCGAAGCAGTGCGGTCATAGTCCGGCCGATAGCATCGCGCCCTCTCTACAGGAATTAACGCAGCTTGCGGATCGAGCTGACCCGGTCGTTTAGATTGAAGACCTTGAGGTTCGGCGTGTCGGCCGTGACCACCTTGCACTCGCCGCCGAAGTTGGCCGCCGAGCACATCTCCCAGCGGCCGGAGACGACGCGGACCGAGGTGATCATGTCGTCGAGTCCCGAACCGTACATGTCCGGTACGCTGCCCCGGATCTGCAGGCTGGAGCCGCGATAGTCGGGGTTCTCGAAGACGATCAGCCCGACCGGGCCATTGCCGCCGCCGTTCCAGCCGCCACCGCCGCCGTTCCAGCCACCGCCGCCGCCACCTCCGCCGCCGCCGGGACCTCCCGGGCCACCGCCGCCATTCCAGCCACCGCCACCGCCACCGCCACCACCGCCGCTCCAGCCCTCGCAACGCAGGTAGCCATTGTAGTTGGCGATGCGCCCGTTACAGCTGCGCACCGAGATGGAGCTGTTCTGCAGGTTCTGGCGGTTATCCAGGCAGCGGGCGGTGAGGGTGCCGTACTGGACGGTGATGTCACGGCAGCTGCGCTGGTAGCTGCCGTCCGGCACCGGATCGTAGGATCCGCCTGTGTTCCAGCCGCCGCCGGACTGGGCGAAGGCGGCAGCCCCGCCGAGGCCGACAATCAGGGCGGCCGCGGCCGCGAGGTGCGAGGTCTTCATTGGACTGTTCCCCTGTTGAATTCATTCGCCGGCGAAGAAGGTGAAACGGGTATTCTCGATACGGGTGTCGCCGACCTGCAGCGTACCCGTCAACACCGTCGCCTCGCTGGCTCCCTGGGCCTTGGCGTCCGCCATGGCGGCCGGGTCGAAGGCGCCCTCGAAGGTGATGGGGCCAAGCTTGGGATCGGCGCCGGCAAAGCGAAGGGTCTTGCCGTCCGTGGCATAGCCGGTGGGCAGCACGCGGACGCTGACCTCATGGGCCTCGCCGCCCATCTCATTGGTTTTCAGCGGGCTGGCGGTATCGTCGAACTCGAGCAGGATAGGGCCGAAGGTCGAGGTGCGGTCGCCCTGTTCCCAGGCCGCGAAATCGCTGATCGCCCCGACGCCGATGGTCTTCAGCTGCCAGCTGCCGACGCGGATGTCGCGGGTCGGCATGTAATAGCCGGCGTTGTCGAAATTGCCTGTGTGGGCAAAGCCGCTGATCTTCGGCCGGGCCGCGTCCGGCGCATGGACCTGGGCCGGCGCCGGCGCCGGCGCGGCAACCGGAGCCGGGCCTGGCTTGCTGTCCTGGCGGTTGCAGGCGCTCAGGCTCAGGGCCGCCGTCGCGGCGCACAGCGCAAAGGTGATGATACGCATCATTCGCTCGCAAACCCCGATCCCGATAGAGGATCATGCGCTCTGGGGCCGCTTTGTGTCCACCGCCAACCCTTGACGCGGGAGCCCGGAGGCCGCATCCGCCGCGCCATGCTCGTCAGTGACTTCGACTTCGATCTGCCGGAGGCGCTCATCGCCCTTCGCCCCGCCAGCCCGCGTGAATCGGCGAAGCTGCTGGTCGTGCGGCCGCAGCCCGACGGCCGGGGAGGGGAACTCGCGGATCTGACCGTCGGCAACCTGCCCTCGCTGCTGCAGCCGGGGGACGCTCTGGTCTTCAACGACACCCGGGTCATCCCGGCCCGGCTGTTCGGGGTGCGTCGCCGCGACGAGACCGAGGTCCGTGTCGAGGCCATCCTGCACCGCCGCCTGGCGCCCAACCGATGGACCGCCTTCGCCCGCCCCGGCAAGCGGCTCAAGGTCGGCGACCGCATCCTGTTTGGCGACAGGCACGCCAGGTCTACCGGGGATGGCGCCTGCGCCCTGACGACCCTGGTCGCCGATATCGTTGAAAAGGGCGAGGGGGGCGAACTGACCCTGGCCTTCGAACTCAGCGGCGTCGATCTGGACCTCGCCGTGGCCGGGGTCGGCGAAATGCCCCTGCCGCCCTACATCGCCGCCAAGCGAGCCG
>JANPKF010000604.1:0-1589 GCA_031425895.1 Caulobacteraceae bacterium
GGCCTGAAGACCGCCGCCGCCCGCATGGCCGAGAAGGTCACCGCGCCGGAGGATCAGCGCGATCTGGCCGCCTGTGTGCAGGAGGCCATCGCCCGGCAGCTGACCGAACGGTCGGAGCGGGCGATGAAGGGCTATGCGGAGCGCCACGCCGGCGACCTGCGCTTCGTCGTCGCGGGCGGGGTGGCGGCCAACAGGCATGTCCGGGCCCGGCTGCAGGCGGCGGCCGAGGCGCACGGTTTCAGCTTTACGGCCCCGCCGCTGGCCTACTGCACCGACAACGCCGCGATGATCGCCCTGGCCGGGGCCGAGCGGCTTCAGCTGGGCCTCAGCGATGGCCTGGATGCGGTCGCCCGGCCGCGCTGGCCGCTTGATCAGGCGGCGGCCGCCGCCAACCCCATGCATATCCCCGGACGTAAAGGCGCGAAGTCATGAGTGCTGCTGGCATGAAGCGAGCCGCGGTGATCGGCGGCGGGGCCTGGGGCACGGCGCTGGCCCAGGTGGCGGCGCGGGCGGGTCTCGAGGTCTGTCTGCAGATCCGCGAGGCCGAGGCGGTGCGGCAGATCCGCGAGACGCGCGAGAATACGATGTTCCTGCCGGGGGTGACGCTCGATGACGCCATCGCCGCCACGACCGACATGGCCGATCTGGCCGGCGCCGACCTGGTGCTGGCCGTCGCCCCGGCCCAGTTCCTGCGCTCGGCCCTGACCGAGTTCGCGCCCCATGCGCGGCCCGGCCTGCCGGTCCTGCTGTGCAGCAAGGGGGTCGAGCAGGGCTCGCTGAAGCTGATGACCCAGGTGCTGGCCGAGACCCTGCCGGGTTGCGCGCCGGCCGTGCTGTCCGGGCCGAGTTTTGCGGGCGAGGTGTCGCGCGGCCTGCCGACGGCGGTGACCCTGGCCTGCCCGGACGAGGCTCTGGGCAAGACGTTGGCTGAAGCGCTGGCGACGCCGACCTTCCGGCCGTATCTGGCCAGCGACATGATCGGAGCCGAGGCCGGCGGGGCGATCAAGAACGTGCTGGCCATCGCCTGCGGCATCGTCGAGGGCAAGGGCCTGGGCCGCAGCGCCCACGCCGCCCTGATCACCCGGGGCTTTGCCGAAATGACCCGCATGGCCGAGGCGCTGGGCGGTGAGGCCGAGACGGTGGCGGGCCTGTGCGGGCTGGGCGATCTGGTGCTGACCTGCTCCAGTCCTCAGTCCCGCAACATGAGCGTCGGCCTGGCGCTGGGCGGCGGCATGACCTTGCAGGAGGCGCTGGCCGGCAAGCTGTCGGTGGCCGAAGGGGTGGCCTCGGCGCCGGCGGTGCGCGACCTGGCCGCCAGCAAGGGCGTGGAGATGCCGATCTGTGCGGCGGTGGCGGCGATCCTGGCCGGCGAGGTCGGGGTCGATGAAGCCATTCTCGGCCTGCTGTCACGGCCCTTGAAAGCGGAGCGCTAGCTCAGCGCCTCTCCGCGAGGATCAGCAGGCGGGCCGGGTTGGCCGCGTCATCCACATACAGCTGCAACAGGGCCTGAGTGCGCCGGATCTCGAAGATGAGGATGTCCGCGCCCTCGCTGTCGGTGACGGCCAGCCGGCTGCCGGGGCAGGGCAACA
>JANPKF010000605.1:0-5796 GCA_031425895.1 Caulobacteraceae bacterium
CATCTCCGGCTACGGCGGCGTCTACAGCTCGATCAGCCAGCTGGCGGCCGGGGCGAAGATCATCTTCGCCGACGGCGGCTATGTCATCCTGACCGGCGTGCTCTCGACCAGTCTGTCAGCGGCCGACTTCATCGGACTGCCGAGCCCGATGCCGACAGAAGAGCCCAAAGACGGCTGGTTCCTCTAGCCAGGTCACAACAATCGGTCCTGGTCCGGACGATGTTCGCCGAACCCGGAACCGTCTTCTTTGAAAAGACGTTAACCACCGCGATTGGCTGGAGGGTCAACGCGTGGTCATCAATCGCGGCATCGGGGGATGGGTTTCCGTCACGGCCGCGCGCGCCCTCTTCCTCTCTGTTCCCGGTACCCCAAAACAATTTGAACCCCGGCCGGAAGAACCCGGCCGCCACGCTCGTTGACCTAAACAGGACGGGCGCGGCGAGAGGCCGTTTCGCCCGTTGGAGGGAAGATCCAAATGGCCTACCGCACGCAAGCGGCGATCCGCATGGACGCCGATGACAGCTTCTCGGTCCGGCGCTCGTCGCTGATTGAGGATTTCGCACCCCCGGCCGCGGTTCTGCGCCTGGCTGAATTCAGCCAGGCAACGCACCTGCCGTCCCTGGCCCCGCTCGATCTCGAAGTTGAGGAGGCAGGTGCTGCGCCGACCGTCCTTCTCCGTTGCGGCTGCGCAGGTTGCATGAAGATGGTCAAATCGACTGACGGCTTCTTCGTCGACGGCGTCGGCGACGGCAAGGACGTCGCTCCGACGGCTCCGCTGCTGATCACCAGCGACGTCCACCCTGGCGACAGCAGCACCACCGCCACCCTGGAACTCGATGGTGCCCACGTCATCGCCACCATCGACACCGTCGGGGACATGGACTGGTTCAAGGTCCATTTCGAGGCGGGTCAGACCTACGACGTCTCGATGTTCCTCAAGGTTGGAGGACCCAACGCCGTGCCGCTGGCCGACGCCTTCATCGAGCTCTACGACGCTAACGGGACCTTCATCCTCAGCGCCGACGGCGGCGGGCCCAACACGCCCTCGGGCCTTGACGCCACCCTGACCTACACGGCACAGACCACCGGCGACTACTACATCAACGCCCGCTCGTTCGACAACGAGCCGGCCGACGGCACGAACGGCGAGTTCGTCGGAGACTACGAAATCTTCCTGACCAGCGTCGACGAGAACGCGCCGGGCGCCTATGTGCCCTTCTATTCGCCCGACAGCCCGCTGCACTCCATCGATTGGGGCAGCGTCTTCGATCGCAGCTCGCGCAATCCGGACGGCGACAACGGCAGCCGGCCCAACTACAGCGCGCCGGACGGCGGCTCGCCGATCACCAACAACGAGTACGGCATCAGCGGCAAGAACGTCCTGACCTACTACTTCGCCAAGCAGGGCGATGTGTTCGTCGATGAGGAGCCGGGCGGTCTGGCCACCATGATCCAGGCCAAGAACATGCTGCAGTGGGAGAAGGACGCCTTCCGGGTCGCTCTCGACCAGTTCGAGAATGTCGCGGACATCATCTACATTGAGGTCGCCACCCGCGCCGAGGCCGACCTGAAGTTCGTTACCTACCAGGGCACCCCCGGGGCCGGCGCCAGCCTGCTGGGCCGGATGAGCCCGCCCAATGAACCCAACGAGGGCCAGGCCGAGTTCAACAGTGGCGACGTCCGCTGGACCGAGGAAGGCGTCAGCCAGGGCGGTTTCTACTTCACCACTCTGCTGCACGAATTCGGCCACGGCCACGGCATGGCCCATCCGCATGACAACGGTGGTCGCTCCAGCGTCATGCGCGGCGCCGGCCCGAGCGAAGAAGCCGGCGCCGTCCCGATCGGTGGCACCCTGGGCGACTTCGACCTGAGCCAGCAGGTCTTCACCATGATGTCCTACAATGACGGCTGGCAATCCTCGCCCTACGGCATGCCCAGCAGCGGCGACTTCCCGACCGGCACGAACGCCGACCCGTTCGGCTGGATGGGCACCCTGGGCGCGTTCGACATCGCGGTGATCCAGGACAAGTACGGCGTCAACGAAGAGTACAACGCCGGCGTCAACATCTACACACTGAAGGACGAAAACGCCCAGGGCACCTTCTACTCGACGATCTGGGACGGCGGCGGCACGGACGAGATCCGATACACCGGCGCCCGGGACGCCAACATCGACCTGCGTTCGGCCTCACTGCAGTACGAACAGGGCGGCGGCGGATGGATGAACTACGCCTTCGGCATCCACGGCGGGTACACTATCGCCAACGGCGTGGTCATCGAGAACGGCACCACCGGGTCCGGCAACGACAGCCTGCGCGGCAACGAGGCGGCCAACACCCTTCGCGGCAATGCCGGCAACGACACCCTCGGCGGCTTCGGCGGCAACGACCGGCTGGAGGGCGGCGCGGGCGACGACATCATCGATGGCGGCCTTGGCAACGACAACCTGATCGGCGGCGACGGGAATGACCAGCTGACCGACACCGGCGGCACGGCCGATCAGATGTACGGCCAGAACGGCAACGACGTGCTGGCCATCACCCGGGCGGCCGGCGGCACGGGCAGTTTCGTGCTCGACGGCGGCGCGGGCGACGACCGCTTTATCCTTGGCGCCCTGTCCGGCATGACCCAGGCCCGCGGCGGCGACGGTCTTGACCGCTTCGAAGCCCACGGCTCGGCCACAGTCACGGGCGGCCTTGGCGTCGACACCATCCGCATCGAGGGCGACTTCGCGACCGGCGCGGTGGTCGCGGTAGAGGACTTCACGGCCGGGGCCGGCGGCGACCGGCTGGATCTCAGCGGCTTCATGACTGAGCGGTTCACGGGCTGGGATGGTGTCGCCAACCCGACCAGCACCGGCCATGTGCGGGTCATTGCTAGCGCCACCGGCTCGATCGTCCAGGTCGATCTGAACGGCGGCGGCAACAGCTGGGTCACCATCGCTAACCTGAAAGGCGTTTCGCCCGGCCAGCTGACGGTCGAGAACCTCGGCTTCGCCCTGACCGGCGGCGCCAACGGCATCGTCGGCACGGCGGGCAATGACACGCTGAACGGCGGGGCGGGGGCGGACATCATCCTCGGCCTCGCCGGCGATGACATCCTCAAGGGCAATGGCGGCAACGACGAGTTGCAGGGCGACGGCGGCAAGGACAAGCTGTACGGCCTGGACGGTGACGACAGCCTCTATGGTGGCGACGACTTCGACCAGCTGCTGGGCGGCAACGGCGCCGACGCCCTGTTCGGCGACGCCGGTGACGACTTCCTGATCGGCGGCCTAGGCAAGGACACCCTGACGGGCGGCCTCGGCAAGGACAGTTTCAACTACAGCCTGACCGCAGAATCTACGGCTGGGGCGGCGGACCGCATCCTCGACTTCAACGCCTCCCAGGGCGACAAGCTGAGCGTCAAGGGTGTTGATGCCAACGTGAACGTCGCCGGTGACCAGGCCTTCGCCTTCGTCGCCGCCTTCGATGGGCACGCCGCCCAGGCGGTGCGGGCCTACGACGCGGTCGCGGGCCTGACCACGCTGTCGTTTGATACCAACGGCGACGCGGTGGCCGATATGGTCATCGAGCTGAATGGCAACGTGACCAGCGGCTGGATACTGTAGTCAGATCCAGGCTTGAAGACGCCGGGTCCTCTCTGCCAAGAGCGGGGAGGACCCGAAGCTTTTGAGGGCGGGACAACCGCTGTTCGCCAAGTGGTCGCTGCGGCCGCTGCCATCGACGCTGGCCAGTCGGGCCACTTCTGGCGCCGAAGAAGACGGCGAGCCGCGACCCGTCAGCGCGGTCGCCCGTTAAGCGTCACTTTTCATGGGCGCTTCACCCGTCAGGCGGTATACCAGACGCTAGGGAAGCGGGCTCGGGCGAGTCCGCCTGGGCTCAACTTGCCCCAGCGCCGGCTCGATCCACATGGGATTGCAGGCGTCCGGGGCCATTCCGGCGCGATGCCGGGGCGTTGGCGAGGACTGCATGGGCTACCGAATTGGTGTTGAGGGTTTCGGCGAAACCGACCTGCTGACCGGCTTTGGCGACATCGGTGACGACGCCACGGTCGCCGAAACCACGGACACCGCCCTCCTGACCCGCGCCTGGCTGACTGAAGGGGCCACCTACACCGCTGTGGGCCATATCGACGCCCTGGGCGATCTCACCATCGGCAAGTTCAGCGACTCCGGGCCCCAGTTGGTCTGTGGCTGCGCGGCGTGCGCCGGCGGCGCGGGCGGCGACGACAAGATCGTCTCCATCCCGAACGGCGGCGACACCGTCAGCGATGATCCGAGCGGCTTCCTGAATGCCGACGCTCGCGGCGGCGCCGGGCCGAACGGCAAGGTCTCCAAGTCGATCGATCAGGCGGCCTTCCACCTGAACCGCACCTACGCCTCCTGGAACGACTTCTATTTCCAGCCCGGCGTCGCCGATGTCGACAATCGTTGGGACGACCCCTACTGGGGCGGCGCGCCCAGCATCGTGACCTATGGCTTCCGCGCTTCCGCACCGGCCAGCATGCCGTCGGACACGACCGGGTTCGTCCGCTTCAACGAAGCGCAGATCAACGCCACCCTGCTGGCGCTGGCGTCCTGGTCGGATGTCTCCAATGTGGTCTTTGTCCGCAACGGGACTGGCACGAGCGGCGAGGCGGCCTACACCAGTGACGCTTCCACCGTCATGCTTTTCGGCGCTTTCACCGGCGGCGCGGCGGGATCGGCGGCTTTCGCCTACCTGCCCAGCCTGAGCCCCAGCGGCGGCGATGTATGGGTGAAGAACTCGGGCACCGGGGCCAATCCTCAGATCGGCAACTACGGCATGCTGACGCTGGTCCACGAGATCGGCCATGCCATCGGCTTCTCGCACCCCGGGGCCTATAATGCCGATGCGAATAACAGCTTCGAATACGCGACGTCGGCCGAGTATTATGAGGACAGCCACCAGTACACGGTGATGAGCTATTTCACCGAGGACAGCACCGGCGCCTATTTCGGCCCATCCTACCCTGCCACCCTGATGCTGGACGATATCGCCGCCGCCCAGCGGACCTATGGTGTCAACACCACCACGCGCACCGGCGACACGGTCTACGGCTTCAACTCCAACGCCGACCGGCCCTGGTTCATCGCCACCAGCGCGACGACGCGGCTGGTGTTCGCCGTCTGGGACGCCGGCGGCAACGACACCTTTGATTTCTCGGGCTACGCAAACGATCAGGTCATCGACCTGCGCCAGGGGAATTTCTCGAGCGTCGGAACCCATAACAGCCTGAACCTGGTCGGTAACGTCGCCGTCGCCAGGGGCGCGGTGATCGAGAACGCGATCGGTGGCAGCGGCGCCGATTTCCTTTACGGCAACGCGGCCGGGAATTCCCTGACGGGTGGCGGCGGCATTGACACCCTGACCGGCGGCGCCGGCGCTGACCGATTCATTTTCGGGCTCGGATCCGGAACCGACATCATCACCGATTTCCAGGTCGGAACCGACCTGATCGACGACACCGCCTTTGGCCAGTACCAGAGCGTCGTCCAGGACGGCGCCGACGCCCTCGTCACCCTGACCAGCGGCGTGACCGTTCGCCTGACCGGGATCACCGCCTCGACGGTGACCGGCGCCAGTTTTGTCTCGAACCCTGCGCCGCCGCCTCCGCCTCCTCCGCCTCCGCCGCCTCCGCCGCCTATCTTCAACGACATCAACGGTGACGGCACGGCCCAGACGCTGAATGGCACGGCCGGGCGCGACCACATTCAGGGGCTCGGCGGCGGCGATACCCTGAACGGCCTTGAGGCCGACGACTGGATCGAAGGCG
>JANPKF010000606.1:0-6248 GCA_031425895.1 Caulobacteraceae bacterium
CTGGTCCAGCGCCGGCATGATGGGCTTCAAGGGCTCGCGCAAGTCGACCCCGTACGCCGCCCAGATGGCCGCTGAAGACGCGGGCAAGAAGGCGGCCGAGCACGGCGTGCGCACCCTGGAAGTGAACGTCTCCGGTCCTGGTTCGGGTCGGGAATCGGCGCTGCGCGCCCTGCAGGCCGCCGGCATGACGATCACGACCATTCGTGACGTGACGCCGATCCCGCACAACGGTTGCCGGCCGCCCAAGCGCCGCCGGGTCTAAGACCCGCGCAGCCCACTTAACTTGCCGGCTCCGCGATTCGCGGGGCCGGCACACGTGTTTCGAGGATATCCGCCCGTGATCGAACGCAATTGGAACGAGCTGATCCGCCCGGAGAAGCCGCTGATCGAGACCGGTTCCGACGCTAACCGCAAGGCGCGTCTGGTGGCCGAGCCGCTCGAGCGTGGCTTTGGGGTGACGCTCGGCAACGCGCTGCGGCGCGTTCTTCTCTCGTCGCTGCAAGGCGCCGCTGTCACCGCCGTCCAGATCGACGGCGTGGTTCACGAGTTCAGCTCGATGGAAGGCGTCCGCGAGGACGTCGTCGACGTCGTCCTGAACATCAAGCAGCTGGCCCTCCGCATGCACTCGGAAGGCCCCAAGCGCATGACGCTGAAGGCCACCGGCCCCGGCGCCGTGACTGCCAGCCAGATCGAAGTCCCCTCGGACATCGAGATCCTGAACGGCGACCATGTGCTCTGCACCCTGGACGAAGGCGCCTCGGTGCGCATGGAGTTCACGGTCAACAACGGCAAGGGCTACGTGCCGGCCGACAAGAACCGTCCGGAAGACGCGCCGATCGGCCTCATCGCCGTCGACAGCCTCTACTCGCCGGTCAAGCGCGTCGCCTACCGCGTCGAGCCGACCCGCCAGGGTCAGTCGCTGGACTATGACAAGCTGGTTCTGGAAGTCGAAACCAACGGCGCCGTGTCGCCGGTGGACGCGGTGGCCTACGCCGCCCGCATCATCCAGGATCAACTGCAGATCTTCATCACCTTCGAAGAGCCGAAGGCCAAGTCGGATGGCGAAGCCAAGCCCGACCTGCCCTTCAACCCGGCCCTGCTGAAGAAGGTGGACGAGCTTGAGCTGTCGGTCCGTTCGGCCAACTGCCTGAAGAACGACAATATCGTCTACATCGGCGACCTGATCCAGAAGACCGAAGCCGAGATGCTCCGCACCCCGAACTTCGGCCGCAAGTCCCTCAACGAGATCAAGGAAGTGCTTTCGGGCATGAACCTGCACCTCGGCATGGACGTGCCCAACTGGCCGCCGGAAAACATCGACGATCTGGCGAAGAAGTTCGAAGACCAGATCTAAATCCTGTAGTAAGACCCCCCGCCGCCGAGAGGCGCCGGACGTTTTTGGAGAGACCGACATGCGCCACGGTTACGCGCACCGCAAACTGGGCCGCACTTCCAGCCACCGCACCGCCATGTTCGCGAACATGTCGGCGTCGCTGATCAAGCATGAGCAGATCGTGACGACCCTGCCGAAGGCCAAGGAACTGCGTCCCATCGTCGAAAAGCTGGTCACCCTGGCAAAGCGCGGCGACCTGCACGCTCGTCGTCAGGCCATCAGCGCCGTTCGTGACGTCGAACAGGTCGGCAAGCTCTTCGCGACCCTGGGTCCGCGCTACAAGGAACGTCCGGGTGGCTACATCCGCGTCCTGAAGGCCGGCTTCCGCTACGGCGACAACGCCCCGATGGCCGTCATCGAGTTCGTCGATCGCGACGTCTCGGAAAAGGGCAAGGACTCCGGTCCGGTCCAGTCCTTCGGCGACGACGAATAGTCAGACCCACAGGTACGAATTGAAAAGGCCCGCCGGCGACGGCGGGCCTTTTTTCTTGTCTCCGCCCGCGCAGGCGGGCGGAGAGTCTCAAGCCTACAGATTGAAGCTCGACGTGATGGTCTGGCCACCGCGTTCGATGGTTATCTGCCAGCGGCGGGCGTTCTGGGCGGTGGCCTGGGCGACGTCGGCGTCGGTCCGGACCTGCTTGCCGTTGATCGCCCTGATGAAGTCTCCAGGGCGCAGGCCGATTCGCGCCGCCAGACCATCCGGCGCCACTTGCAGAACGACCACACCGCGTCCGACGA
Organism: Caulobacteraceae bacterium; assembly: GCA_031425895.1. Lineage (GTDB taxonomy): Bacteria > Pseudomonadota > Alphaproteobacteria > Caulobacterales > Caulobacteraceae > Caulobacter. Next base: position 2,132 of record JANPKF010000606.1, read on the forward strand.
AGGGGTCGACCCCTTTGGCGTCGGCCAGGGCAGGGGTCAGCTCGGCGACGAAGGCGCCTTGGAGCGGGTTGCGGCCCTCAATGGTGCGTCCGCCATCGGCCCGGCCCGGCGCCTTCTCGGCCCGCACGTTGAGCGTCTGCTCCCGGCCATCGCGCAGCACAACCAGCGGCGCCGACTGGCCCAGTTTCAGATTGCCGAAGAAGTAGGTGACCGCGCCCTCGTCATTCACCGGCTCGCCGCCGACGCTGAGGATGACGTCACCCTGGCGAAGTCCCGCCCGATCAGCGGCCGCGCCGGGCCATACATCGGCCACCAGCACCCCGCGCGGGGCCTCCAGGCCCAGGCTGCCGGCCACGTTGGATGTCACCGCCTGACCACGGGCTCCCAGCCAGGGACGCACGACGGCCGTCTCGCCGCCAAGCGCCGCGGTGACGATCTGGCGGGCCATGCTGGCCGGAATAGCGAAGCCGACGCCCGAGCTCTGGCCTGAGCGCGACAGGATGGCTGTGTTCACGCCGATCAGGTCGCCGTCCATGTCGACCAGCGGCCCGCCGCTGTTGCCCGGGTTGATGGCCGCGTCGGTCTGGATGAAGAAGCCGAAGTCGGTAATGCCCAGGTTCGAGCGCGCCGTCGCCGAGACAATCCCGTTGGTCACCGTCTGGCCGACCCCGAACGGGTTGCCGATGGCCAGCACCAGGTCGCCGACCTGCAGGTCCTCGGTCGCGTCGATGGCGATCACCGGCAGCCGCTCGTTGCCGACATCGATCTTGAGCACGGCGAGATCGGCGCGCGGATCAGAGAGCAAGACCTTGGCCGGAAACTCCCGGCGGTCGGCCAGCTGCACCATGACCTCGTCGGCGCCCTCGATGTTGTGGTTGTTGGTGATAATCACCCCGTCGGCGCGGACGATGGCGCCGGAGCCCAGGCTTTGCTGGACGCGCTCGCGGGGGATGCCGCCGCTGAACATCTCCCAGAAGGGGTCGACGCGTTGGCGCACCGTGCGACGGCTGGAAACGTTGACCACGGCCGGCGCGGCCCGCTTCACGACCGGGGCGAAGGACTGCTTCATGGACGCAGCGCTGGTTGGTACGGCGCGGGTCGGCTCGGGCAGGCCCTGGGCCTGAGACTTATCGCTCGGCGAGCAGCTGGCCAGAACAGCCAGGGCCGGGATCAGAACTTTATAGGCTCGCATGGGTCTCCAACATGTTTCGACGCTCCCGGACTCTAAGAAGGGGAGGTTTTCGGCGCAATCAAGGCGCTGGCTGTCCTCAGAAGGTCTCAGGCCGGCTGCGGTTCCGCCGGCGGCGTCGGCTTGGCGACCTGCAGGGCGATCAGGAAGCTGCAGGCCATCAGAACCGAGGCGATCAGGATCGGCAGGCCCGGCATGTGCAGGGTGTCGTTGTGATCGACCGCAAAGGCGAAGGTGAAGCCGAACAGGGATGGGGCGATGATCTGGGCGATCCCCATGATCGCGCTGTTGGCGCCCTGCAGCTGGCCCTGCTCATGCGCGGCGACGCGGCGGGTCATCAGGGCCTGCATGCCGGGGCCCGTGAAGCCCATCAGGGCGAAGATCGGCACGCCCACGAAGTAGACCCATCCGCTCGGCGCCAGACCAAAGATGGCGAACCCGACCGCGCCGCTGGCCAGGCCCAGCAGCAGCGCGCCGCGCTCGCCGATCCTCTTGACGACCGGCCCGACCAGCAGGGCCTGAACGATGATGTTCGAGACGCCTGTCGCCAGCATGCTGAGGCCCACCATGGCCGGCGACCAACCGTAGCGGTAGCCGGAGTAGAGGACGAAGATCACCGGCAGGACGACATGGGCCATCTGGTACAGGAAGCCGACGGTCGCCAGGCCGACGAGATCCTTGTGCGAGCGCAGCAGCTTCAATGACCCGAGGGGATTGGCCTTCTTCCAGTTCAGCTTCGGCTCGCGCTTCTCCTTGGGCAGGGACTCCGGGAGGATGAAGAAGCCGTACAGCCAGTTCACGAGGGCGAGGCCCGCGCAGACCAGGAAGGGCAGGCGCAGGTCGATCTCCGCCAGCAGGCCGCCCATCACCGGGCCCAGGGTAAAGCCGATGCCGAAGGCGGCCCCCATCATGCCATAGGCCTTGGCCCGGTTATCCGGGGCGGTGATGTCGGCGATGTAGGCGTTGGCGGTGGAGAAGCTGGCCGCCGTGGCCCCATTGATCACCCGGCCGACAAACAGCCAGCGGATCGACGGCGCGAAGGCCATGAACAGGAAGTCGATCCCCAGGCCGAAGATCGAGGTCAGCAGCACCGGGCGTCGCCCGAACCGGTCCGACAGCAGGCCCAGCACCGGGGCGCAGAAGAACTGCATCAAGCCGAACATGGTGGCGAACAGCAGGTTGATCTCGCTGGCCATTGCGTAGTCGCCGCCGGCCATCTGCTTGATCAGGTTCGGCAGCACCGGAATCATGATGCCGAGGGCGATGACGTCGATCGTCGCCGTGACGAAGATGAACCCCACCGCCGCCGTGCGGCGATGGCCGGTCAGACTGTCCTGTTCGCTCATTCCGCCGACCCCAACAGTCTCTTTGGCGCGACCTGCCTCCAGGCAAGGCGGATCAGGTCGGCCAACTTCGCGCCTTCCATGGACCTGATGGCGATCAGGGTCCAGCCGCCCTTGTCCCACCCGCCCGGCAAGGCCCGAACCGCATCAGGGTCCGACTGTCTCAGGCTCTCCTTGATCTCCGGGAGCAGCTTCAGAACCACCTCTTCACCGCCCGGGGGCAGGGTGGCGAAGATCTTGCCCTTCACCCGGAAGGAGGCGCGGTCGAAGTGCGGCTGCTCCTCGGCCAGGGGCAGCGAGAGGCAAAGCGCGCGGACATCATCCTTCGTCATACACACTCTCCCATCCGATCCATCAGCGCTCGCCACCACTCGCCGTGACGCTTCATGAAGTAGCTGTTCTCCATGCCGTGCTTGGCGACATGCTCGCGTGGCACGCTGTCCCAGCCGGTATGGACGACGGTCACCCGGGTTTCCGCGCCGACCGCCTCGAACGTCACCTCCACGTCCGTCGCCTGATCTGGCGCAAAGGTCGCCTGCCGCCAGCCGAAGGCCAGCCGCGCGCCGGGCTCCCAGGCGGTCACCTTGCCAACCTCGAACACCTTGCCGCTAGGCAGCCGCTCGACCAGCCGCGCCTCGTCCTCAAAGGCCATGACGCCCGGCGAGCGCGGCGTGAAGGCGAACTCCGGATTGGGCGTCCACCACAGGGATATATCCCGGGTAAAAACCTCGAAGGCCCGCTGCGGCGTCGATTTCACCCGGACGGAAATCAGCACCCGGCTGGCCACCGTCAGTCCTGCTCCAGATGCGCCTTGAACGCCGCCAGTTGGGCGCTCCACATCCGTTCGGTCTGTTCCAGCCAGCGCAGCAGGTCGACCATCGGCTCGGCCCTCAGTTGATAGACGCGCACCCGGGCGTCGAACCCGGGATGACTTTCCTCGACCAGGCCCGCCACCTCGACCAGGCCGGATTGGCGCAAGGTCTTCAGGTGCCGGCTCATGGCCGGCGGGTTAAGCCCCGCCGCCTCGGCCAGTTCGCCGGCCCGGCGCGGCCGCTCGCGCAACAGCTCCACCACCCGCCGCCGATGCGGATCGGCGAGGGCGGCCAGCGTCCGGTCGAGATTGGCTGCGCCGCTCATGCCTTGAAGATGGTCGCCGTCAGGCCGGTGTCGCGATGCCAGTCCTCGGGGCTGGTGGTCCTGACCGTCTGGCCGATGGTCCAGATGTGGCCTTCGGGATCCTTACAGCGATAGGTGCGGTCGCCGTAGAACTGGTCCTCGGGCTCGGCGATGATCACCGCGCCGGCTTTCCGGGCCCGCTCGCAGTGGGCGTCGATCGTGCCGTCCTCCGGTTCGATCTGGATATGGACCGTCTGGGTCATCTGTCCGCCGATCGAGGCCGGGCTCTTGTGTTCGTCGGTCCACTCGCTGCCGACCATCACCGCGCCAGACCCGAACCGCATCTCGCTGTGGCCGACATTGCCCTGCTCGTCCTCGATCAGCAGGAAGATCTCGAAATCGAAGGCCTCCTCCAGGAACTTCAGGGCGGCGCTGGGGTCGCGATAGCAGAGGGCGGAGACGAGGGCAG
>JANPKF010000607.1:0-1775 GCA_031425895.1 Caulobacteraceae bacterium
CGCCGGCGATGGCGACCTTGTCCTTCTGGGCGACGCCGCCCTTCACCGCCCAGTCGACGGCGTCGAGCAGGTCGTCATGCATCTTGCCGGCCCATTCGCCGTCGGAGCTGCGGGTGAAGGCCTTCCCGAAGCCGGTGGAGCCCCGGTAGTTGACGCTGAGCACCGCATAGCCGCGGTTCGACAACCATTGGTGCCAGCCGTTGTAGCCGTACTGGTCGCGGGCCCAGGGGCCCCCGTGGACATAGAGCACCAGGGGCACGGCCTTGTCCGGCTTGCCGTCGCCATCCGGGTCGCTGCCCTTGGGCAGGGTGAGGTAGGAGACCAGGGTCTTGCCGTCGCGCGACTTGATCTCGACCGGATGCATGGCGGCCAGAGGCGCGCCTTCCAGTTCCGGGCGGCTGACGTAAAGCTTGGTCAGCCTTTTGGCCTTGCGGTCGTAGAGCCAGGTCGAGGCCGGGCCGGTGACGGGATCGACGGCGACGATCCAGCGGTCGTCGGCGGTGGTGCGGGACTGGACGAAGACCTCGCCCTTCAGCTCGGTCTTCAGGAAGTCGAGGTCGGCCTTGATGGCCGGGTCGGTCGCGACCCAGTCGTTCTTCAGATAGTTGACGACATAGGCTTCCAGCTTGCCGGTCGCCGGATTGAACATGGCCGGCGCGGCGTCGGCCTTGTCGCTCTCGCCAACCACGGTGGTTTTGCCGGTGGCCCAGTCCTGGGCGAGGATGGCGGCCTTGTCGCGGCCACGGGTGTCGGTCCAGTAGAGGGTCTTGCCGTCTTCGGTGAAGGCGACCGGGGCGCTGTCGCTGTCCTGGAAGGACACCTGGGTGAAGGGCTTGTCGGCCGCCTTGCCGCCGTCGACCCGGTAGTAGTCGGTCGTCCCGTCGTCGTTGGTTCTGGACGCCAGTCGGACGGTCAGCTGCTCGTCGGAGGTCACGCTGGAGAAGCCGTCGTTGCGGAAGACCTCCTTCATGGCCCCGGTGCGGACGTTGACCTCCCAGGCGTCGTGCCACCTGGGATCGCGGTTGTTGACGCCGACAAGCACGGTGTCGGGCCGATCCCTGGACGTACCGATGATGAAGACGCGGGTGTTCTCGAACGGCGTCAGGGCCTTCTGGGCCCCGTTCGTGTCGACGCTGTAGAGCAGGAAGTTCTCGTCGCCGCCCTTGTCGTTGATGAACAGGACGCCGCTGCTGTCCTCGGCCCAGAAATACTGGCGGATCGGGCGCTTGGTCTCGGCGGTCAGGGCCTTGGCGGCGGCCGGGTCGGCGGCGGGGGCGACCCAGACGTTGAGGACGCCGTCGCGCGGGGCGATCCAGGACAGCCACTTGCCGTCGGGGCTGAGGCGGGCGGCGGTCTTGGTCGGGTTGCCGAAGAAGCTGGTCCGGGGGATCAGCGACGGCGCCTCGGCGGCGGTGCTCGCCGTGATCCACACGCCCCCCGCGGCAGCGGCGGTGAGGGCGGCGGTCAGGCTGGCGACGGCAAGGCGCATGGGGGTCCCCGAAAAGGTGAGGGGCCACTAAATCCCGCCCATGGCGACGCGTCCAGAGGCGAACGGCGCCGATCGCCGGCGCCTCAGTATGCGAGCGCGATGCCATCCTTGCGCATCTCGGTGGCGGCGGCATAGCGGCCGGGCCAGCGCTGGATGGCCTGATAGCCGCCGAAGCCGCCGTCGCTGGCCCCGATCTTCCAGCCGATCTTCTCCAGTGCGGCGCGGGTGGCGGCGGGCACGCCGCTCTCCAGCCGGAGAATACCCTGCACGCCCAGCTGCTCGCCGG
>JANPKF010000608.1:0-6126 GCA_031425895.1 Caulobacteraceae bacterium
TTTACTCCGACTTGAGCGCTAGGCCGTGCATGATTGCCCCCAACGACAAAGACCAGGGAGGTCGTCATGAGCGGTCCGGATCTCGTGATCAGGGGTGGAATGGTGTTCGACGGAACTGGCGCCCCGGGGCGCGTGGCCGACGTCGCGATCATCAACGGCCGGATCGTCGCCGTTGGCGCTGATCTGCCGGCGGGACGCGAGGAGATCGATGCTTCCGGCCTCATGGTCACCCCGGGGTGGGTCGACATCCACACCCACTACGACGGCCAGATCACCTGGGACTCCCGCATGACGCCGTCGTCGACGCTGGGCGCGACGACGGTTGTCGCCGGCAACTGCGGGGTCGGCTTCGCGCCGGTGCGCAAGGGCGACGAGGACACCCTGATCCGGCTGATGGAGGGGGTCGAGGACATTCCCGGCGCGGCCCTGCACGAGGGGCTCTCCTGGGAGTGGGAGAGTTTCGACGAATACATGAGCGCGGTCGAGAAGCTGCCGCACGACATCGACGTGGCGGTTCAGCTGCCGCACGGGGCGCTGCGTGTCTATGTGATGGGTGAACGCGGGGCCAACCGCGAGCCGGCGACCGCCGATGAGAACGCCCGGATGCGCGAGCTGACCCGCGAGGCCATCCAGGCCGGGGCGCTGGGCTTCTCCACCACCCGGACCATGGTCCACCGCACCGCCGACGGCGACCTGACACCGACGCTCGGCGCCGCTCGCGCCGAGATGGAAGCCATCGCCCAGGGACTGGCCGACGCCGGCTCCGGCGTCCTGCAATGGGTCAGCGACTTCCAGGACATGGAGGGCGAATTCGCCCTGATCCGCGACCTGACGAAGATCGCCGGCCAGCCGCTCAGCTTCTCGATGGTGCAGGCCGACGTCATTCCAGACCAGTGGCGCGAACTTACACGTCGGTTGAACGAGGCCGTTGACGACGGTCTGCCGATAAAGGCCCAGGTGGCCGGTCGCCCGGTCGGGCTGATGCTTGGCCTGCAGGGCTCGGCCCATCCGTTCATCAGCCGGCCGTCGTTCGAGCCGCTGCTCGACAAGCCGCTGGCCGACAAGGTCGCGATCATGCGCGACCCCGAGTTCCGCCGCCAGCTGATCGCCGAGGCGCCCTCCAAGGCGCACCCCTTCATCAACTCCCTCGCCGGCGCGTATCACAAGATGTACGCGGTCGAGAACGACCACGTGGACTACGAGCCCGACCCCTCGACCAGCCTGGGCGCCAAGGCCAAGGCCCTCGGCGTCCATCCGGACGAGCTGGTCTATGATGCGCTGATCGCCGACGAGGGGCGCGCCTTCCTGTTCTTCCCGATGCACAACTATGTCGAAGGCAGTCTCGAAAACGTCCGCGCCATGCTGGCCAACCCCAACACCCTCTCGGGCCTGTCGGACGGCGGCGCCCATGTCGGCGCCATCTGTGACGTCAGCCTGCCGACCTTCATGCTGACCTACTGGTGCCGTGACCGCACCCGCGGCCCGCGCTTTGGCCTGGCCGAGACCATTCGCGGCCAGACCAGGGACACCGCCGAGGCGGTCGGCCTGAACGATCGCGGCGTGCTGGCCCCCGGCTACCTGGCCGATATCAATGTCATCGACTTCGAGCGCCTGCGCATCAAGGCGCCCTACATGGTCTACGACCTTCCCACCAACGCACGCCGGCTGATGCAGGACGCGGTGGGCTATGTCGCCACCATCAAGTCGGGCGAAATCATCTATCGCGAGGGCCAGCCCACCGGCGCGCTGCCGGGCAAGCTGATCCGGGGCCGGCAAGCCGCGCCCCAGGCGCTGGCGGCGGAGTAGGCGGCCTTGGACCCGCTGATCATCGAGGCGGCCCTCAACGGGGGCACTCCCCAGTCCCGCAATCCGAACACGCCGCGGACGCCGGACGAGATCGCTGCCGACGCCCTGGCCTGCCTGGACGCCGGCGCCACCGTCATCCACACCCACATACAGGGGCTCAAGCAGACCGGAGACGAGGCATCCGACGCCTACATCAGCGGCTGGGCCCCGGTGCTGGCCGCCCGGCCGGACACCATCCTCTACGGAACCGTCGCCGAAGGGCGTGACGTCGAGACCCGCTTTGGCCACTACCGCGCCCTGGCCGCCGCCGGGATGCGGATGGGGGCGTTCGATCCCGGCTCCGTCAATCTGGCGACGCAGGGGCCTGATGGCCTGCCCGCCATGTCGTTCGTCTACCAGACTTCGTTCAAGGACATCGCCGGCCTCGCCGAGATGCTGACGGAGACCAGGCTGGGCCCGGCCATCGCCATCTACGAACCGGGCTGGCTGCGCGCGACTCTGGCTTATGAGAAGGCAGGTCGGCTGCCGGCCGGCGCCTTCGTGAAGCTCTACCTCGCGGGCGAGTACAATTTCCTCGACGGCAAGAAGGGCGACCTCACCTTCGGCCTGCCGCCGACGCGCAAGGCGCTCGACGCCTATTTGGAGATGATGGAGGGCTCGGCTCTGCCCTGGGCCGCCTCCGTGATCGGCGGCTGCGTCGCCAAAACCGGTCTCGCCAGACTGGCCATCGAGCGCGGCGGACACGTTCGAGTCGGACTTGAGGATTACGGCGGCGAAGACAAGCCGTCGAACGCCGCCCTGGTGGCCGAGGTGGTCGAGATCGCAAAAGCCTGTGGACGTCCGATCGCGACCTCGGCCCAGGCCGCCGAGATCCTCAAGCTTCCGCGATGAACGCCGTCCGGCCCCTGTCCAGGGAGGACCGCCCGGCGCTGGCCAAGCCCGTCGGCGCGGTGACCTCGGCGGTCGAGATCCTGCGCTGCCTGGGCCGCCACACTGAACCCAGGCGACTGTCCGAAGTCGTGCGGGAGCTGGGTCTCAACCCGTCGACGGCGCTGAACATCCTGCGCACCCTTGAGCATGAGGGTCTGGTCACGCTGGACCGTGGCGCCCGGCGTTACGGCCTCGGCCAGGGCCTCGCCGATCTCGCGGCGCCGCTGCTGACGGGCGACGATCCGCGCCGCCGTTTTACCCGGGCCCTCGAGGCGGGCGCGGCCGAGCTTGGCGTGACCGTCGCGCTTTGGCGGCGCGCAGGCGAGGAGGTGGAGCTGGAGCAGGTCGCCGAATCCGACGCCGCCATGCGCATCGCCTTCACCGTCGGCCGTCGCCTTCCGATGTTCCTGGGCGCCATGGGTCGGCTGGTCGCCGCCCGCGGCAGCTTCACGCCGCAGGCGCTGCGGGCAGGGTTCGAGCGCGTCCCCTGGGCGCGGCCGCCGGACTACGACCACTGGCTCGCCGAGGTGGCGGCCGCGCGCGAGGCTGGAGTCGGGTTCGACCGTGGTCACGTCAATCGCGGCGTGATCGGCATCGCCGTTCCGGTCGAGACGCACGGCCCGCTGAACCACATCATCGCCGCCGCCATGTTCGAGGTCGAGGGCGGGCCCGACCCGGCCGCCATCGTCCATCGCCTTAAAGCTGTCGCCGCGCTGGCGGCCGAGATTCCCGGAGTTTCCCATGCATGACCTGATCATTCGCAACGGCGTCATCGTCGACGGTACGGGCGCGGCAAGCTTCGCCGGCGACGTGGCCATCGACGGCGGCGTGATCGTCGCGGTCGGCAAGGTGGACGGCGCCGCGAGCCGCACCATCGACGCCGGCGGCGCTCTGGTGACCCCGGGTTTCGTCGACATCCACACCCACTATGACGGCCAGGTGTCCTGGGATCAGGTTCTGGCCCCCTCGTCGATCAATGGCGTGACCTCGGCCGCGATGGGGAACTGCGGCGTCGGCTTCGCACCGGCTCATGTCGACAAGCACGACTGGCTGATCCAGCTGCTCGAAGGCGTTGAGGACATCCCCGGCACGGCGCTGGCCGAAGGCCTGACCTGGGACTGGGAGAGCTTCCCTGACTACCTCGACGCTATCGGCCGGCGGTCCTACGCCATCGATCTGGGCGCCCACATGCCGCACGCGGCGCTGCGCACTTACGTCATGGGCGAGCGCGGCGCCGACCACCTTGAAACCCCGACCGACGCCGAGATCGAGCGCATGGCCCGCCTCACCGGCGAGGCCCTCGAGGCCGGCGCGCTCGGCTTCTCGACCTCGCGCACCCACGCCCACCGCAGCCGCGACGGCGCCAACATCGGCACCCTGACGGCCGGCGAGCCGGAGCTGCTCGCCATCGCCGCCTCCCTGCGCAAGGCCGGCAAGGGGGTGATCCAGTTGATCTCGGACGCCTACCTCACCGCCGACGACGACTTCGCCCGGGCGGAGCTTGCCCTGATCCGGCGCATGGCCCAGACCAGCGGCCGCAGGCTGTCGTTCACGGTCCAGCAGTCCGACGACTCCCCGGACCGCTGGAAGCACATCTACGCAGAACTGGACGCCATGACCGCCGAGGGTCTGGACGTGAAAGCGCAAGTGGCGCCGCGCGCGATCGGTGCGATCCTGTCTTTCTCCTCGACCACCAACCCGTTCCTGGCCACGCCGACCTACCGCCGCATTGCGGCGGAGTCGCCAACGATCGAGGCGCGGCTGGCGCGGCTGGCCGACCCCGAGGTGCGGGCGGCGATCCTGAGGGAACATGCGGGCGTTCGTTACGAAGACGGCTTCATCGCCATTCTGACGCGCGGCTTCACGCGCATGTTCCGGATGAACGACCCGGTCGACTACGAGCCCGACGCTAGCCAGTCGATCGCCGCCGAGGCCCAGCGGGCCGGCGCCGAGGTCGCGGGCTTCACCTACGACGTCATGATGGAGGAGGGCGGCCGGAGGCTGCTCTACATGCCGCTGATCAACTACGTGCACGGCAACCTCGACGCCGTGCACGGCATGATGACGGGCGCCCACACCCTCTACGGCCTGTCGGACGGCGGCGCCCACTGCGGCACCATCTGCGATGGCAGCTTCCCGACGACGACCATCGCCCTCTGGTCCAAAGGCAACAAGTCGGGCCGCAGCATCCCGCTCGAGACGCTGGTCCACGGCTACACGCAACGCAACGCGCAGCAGGTCGGCTGGCTCGACCGCGGCGTCATCGCCCCGGGCTATCTCGCCGACCTCAACGTCATCGATCCGGACCGGCTGAGCCTCGGGCCGCCCGAGATCGTCCAGGATCTGCCCGCCGGAGGCACCCGACTGCTGCAGCCCGCGCGGGGCTACCTGTGGACGGTGAAGTCCGGTGTCCCGACCTTTGAAAACGGCGTCTGGACCGGACAGACCCCCGGCGGCCTGCTGCGTGGCGATCGCCCGCGGCCGCAACAGTGAACGAGGACGGATCGCCCACCCATGGCTGATGCAGGCAAACCCAAGGTGCTGGCGTTCGACGTCTTCGGCACGGTCGTCGACTGGCGGTCCAGCATCATCGCAGAGTCCGCCTCGTTCCTGAAGCGGATCAGTCGCCACGACCTCGACCCGGCCGCCTTCACCGACAGTTGGCGGGGTCGCTATCTCAGGGTGATGATGGCTTACGCCGCCTCCGGACGGGACTTCACGACACTGGACGTCCTGCACCGGGAGATGCTGGACCAGACGCTGGAGAGCAAGGGCATCGACCATGCCGCCCTGGATGACGCTTTGCTCCAGGACTGGACTTTCGCCTGGCGTCGGCTGACGCCATGGCCGGATACGGTCGAGGGGCTGACGCGCTTGAAGGCCGGCTTTCCGATCGTCGCCCTGTCCAACGGAAACATCGCCCTGATGATGGAGATGGCGAGGCGAGGCGGCTTGCCATGGGATGCGATCCTCGGGGCCGAGGTGACCCGGGCCTACAAGCCCGATCCCCGTGCCTATCTGGGAACAGCCGAAATCCTCGGGCTCGCCCCTGGCGACGTTTGTCTCGTCGCGGCCCATCACACGGATCTGGCCGCCGCCCGCGCCTGCGGCCTGAAGACCGCCTACATCGCACGGCCCGACGAGTATGGCGGCCGCCCCGCACCCGATGTCGACGCGGCGCAGGACTGGGACTGGTCGGCCGACAGCCTCACGGCGCTGGCCGCGCAACTGGATTGCTGACTGCGGGTTCGCCCGACCGGCACCACGCGCCGTCCAAGGATAGTAGCAGTCGCAGCTTCGACCTGATCAGTGTCCGCTAAAGGTCCGGAGTCTGCTCAGGCTACAATGTCGGCTCTTGGCGGGTTCAGAACCGCTGACAAACGGTCACGT
>JANPKF010000609.1:0-10040 GCA_031425895.1 Caulobacteraceae bacterium
CTGGAGCGCGCCGCCGCAGACGGGCTTCCAAGGCCATGGTAGTTCGCCTCCTTGGCTATCTATGCACACTCAAGTGAACACCCGAGATGACGGGGAGTCTGTTCACATAACTGGGAGGTTGAACCGGTCGCATGGCGCAAACAGGGCGGTTGATCGTCGGAATCTCCGGCGCTAGCGGGGTTTGGCTGGGTTTGCGGGCCCTCGATGCCTGTCGTGAAATGGGTGTCGAAAGTCACCTCGTTATGTCGAAATCCGCCGCGCTTACCCTCGCCCAGGAGGCGAACCTGACCGTTGCCGATGTCGCCGGCCGGGCGGACGTCGTCCACAAGGTCGGCGATGTCGGCGCCTCCATCGCTTCGGGCAGCTTTCAAACCCTCGGCATGATCATCGCTCCGTGCTCGGTGCGGACGATGAGCGAGATCGCCACCGGTGTGACCTCCAGCCTGCTGACCCGGGCCGCCGACGTGGTCCTCAAGGAGCGCCGCCGGCTGGTGTTGATGGTTCGTGAGACGCCGCTGCACCTGGGCCATCTGCGGACCATGACCGCCCTGGCCGAGATGGGCGCGACCATCGCCCCGCCGATGCCGGCTTTCTACGCCAAGCCCCAATCGATCGAGGAGATGGTCGACCAGTCGGTGGGCAGGGCGCTGGACGGCTTCGGCCTCGACTGGGCGCCGGTCAAGCGCTGGGGTGAGGACCTGAAAGCCATCCGGAGCGAGGGGTGACGGCCTTCTGGGACTGGGCGCTCGCCGCCTATGACCGACCCGGCGTGGCCGAGGCCTGCCTCAGCCTTCAGGACGACTATGGCCAGCAGACCGCCTATCTGCTGTGGGCCGCCTGGGCCTCGCCGCCCGGCGGCGTCCTGGCCAACGGCGCCGAACTGGCGCGCCACTGGGAGGCGACGATCCTGGGGCCCGTGCGCCAGGCGCGGCGGGCCCTGAAGTACCCGCTCACGCCCGTCGATGACCACGCCCGGCTGGCGGTCCGCGAGACGGTGAAAGGGGTCGAACTCGATCTCGAAAAGCTGCTGATGACCTCCCTGGCCGGTCTGGCGCCACGGGGCCAGGGCGAGCCGCTGGCGGCCCTGATCCGCGCCGGCGAGGCCTGGGGCGATCCGCCGCCGCCTGAAGCGCTGATGAGGCTCGCAAGAGCGCTGGCCTGAACGGTCCGGTCTGCTAGACTCGACACACTGCGATTTGCGTCTGGGGACGGTTGATGGCCGACAACGACGGGGAAATGATCCCCATGCCCAACGTGGAGATCCGCGGCCAACTGCTGGATCTGCGCCAGAGGCACCAGGATCTCGACGCGGCCGTCGAGGCGTTGAGCCTGATGCCCACCCCCGACCAGCTGCAGATCGCCCGACTGAAGAAGCAGAAGCTGGTCCTGCGCGACCAGATCGTGAAGCTGGAAAACATGCTGACGCCGGACCTGCTGGCTTAGGCGGTCACCACATATCGACCCAGCGCCGCTCCGGCTTGCGGCGCTTCTTCGCGCTCTGCAGTCCGGCGATCACCCAACGGCGGGAGTCGGCCGGGTCGATGACGGCGTCGATCTCCAGAGCCGCCGCCATGCTGGTCGCCTTGCCGCGGGCGTACATGTTGGCGACCAGCCTATCGAACAGCGCCTTGTTCTTGGCAGGGTCCGTCTCGGCCTCCAGCTCCTTGCGGTAGCCAAGCTTGACCGCCCCTTCGAGGCCCATGCCGCCGAACTCGCCGGTCGGCCAGCTGGCGATGAAGTTGGGACTATGGAAGCCGCCGCCGGCCATCGCCTGGGCCCCCAGGCCGTAGCCCTTGCGCAGCACCAGGGTGAACAACGGCGGCCCGAACTTGGCCCCGGCCACGAACATCCGCGAGACCCGGCGCACCGCCCCGGCGTCCTCGCTCTCGGGCCCGACCATGAAGCCGGGCGTATCGCACAGGCTGACCACCGGCAGGTCGAACGCGTCGCACAGCTGCAGGAACCGGGCGGCCTTCTCGGCCCCGTCACAGTCGATAGCGCCGCCCAGGTGTTTGGGATCGTTGGCGATCAGCCCCATGGGCCGACCCTCGATCCGGATGAAGCCGGTGACCATGCCGGCCGCGAACCCGCGCCGTAGTTCCAGGAACGAGCCGGCGTCCGCCAACCCCTCGATGACGGCGCGGATGTCATAGACCCGCAGGCGGTTCTCGGGGATCGCCCGGCGCAGGTCCCGCTGGTCCGGCGCCGTCCATTCAGCGAGGTCGCCCTGGAACATCGACAGGGCATGCTTGGCCAGCCGCGTGGCGTGGGCCTCGTCCTCGGCCAGGATGTCGATGACCCCGTTGGCCCATTGGGTGGCGGCGGGGCCGATGTCTTCCGGCTTGAAGACGCCCAGGCCACCGCCCTCGATCATCGCCGGCCCGCCCATGCCGAGGTTGGAGTCCTTCGTCGCGATCAGCACCTCCGACAGCCCGGCGATGGCGGCGTTGCCGGCAAAGCAGCGGCCGGCGACGATGGCGATCTTGGGCACCTCGCCGGCCAGTTCGGCCATCTTGCCGAAGGTGGTGACATCCAGTCCCGCCACCCCGATGGCGTCGGTATCGCCCGGCCGCCCGCCGCCGCCCTCGGCGTACCAGATGACGGGAAGCTTCTGTTCGTCGGCGATGCCGAGCAGCCGGTCGGTCTTCTTGTGATTGAAGTGGCCCTGAGTTCCGGCCAGCACGGTGAAGTCATAGGCCAGCGCCGCCACCCGCGCCTTCTCCGGCGCGAACAGGGCGCCGTTGACCGTGCCGATGCCGGTGATGATGCCGTCGGCCGGGGTGTTGGCGATCAGGTCCTCGACCGTGCGGCGACGGCGCTGGGCGGCGATGGCCAGGGCGCCGTACTCGATGAAGCTGCCCTGATCGACCAGGTCGTCGATGTTCTCGCGCGCCGTGCGATGGCCCGTGAGGCGGCGCTTGGCGACGGCGTCCGGACGGTTGGCGTCGAGGGTGAAAGCGTGCCGGTCGATGACCTCCTGGAGGTCCGGACGAATGGCGTCGGGGTCGCCAGCCGCTTCCACGACCGCTTCCAGGCCATCGACATCCTCGGGGGCGATGAACAGCAGCGGCTGGCCCTTAAGCAGGGTCTGGCCGCGCTCCGCCGCCACCCGCTGGACCCGTCCGCCGACCGGGGCGGCGACGACGTGCTCCATCTTCATGGCTTCGAGGATAGCGACCGTCTGGCCCGGCCGCACGAAGTCGCCCTCCGCCACCTCGATCTGGCCGACCGTCGCCTGCAGGGGCGCAGGCACCGCGTGGGCGCCGGCCAACTCCTCGAACGCCTCGACCACGGCCTCCTCGGCCATGGCGACCTCGTAGGCGTCTACAGGCGACAGCGCGTCGGCCTCGGCCAGCAACCGCTCAAGGTTCTCTTCCAGGTACCGCGTCGTCGCCTGGCCACCGGCCACAGCCGGCTCGGCCAGCAGGGCGCGCAGCAGGGGGATGTTGCTATCGACGCCCTCGAGGCGGAATTCCTTCAGGGCCCGGGCCGTCTTGGCGGCGGCCCCGGCATGGTCGGAGGAGCGGACGATGACCTTGGCCAGCAGGCTGTCATAGGAGGGACTGGTGACATAGCCGCCGTAGCCGAAGCCATCGACCCGCACGCCCGGCCCGCTCGGCGGCTCATAGGCGCGGATCAGCCCACCGGCCGGCTGCGCCGATCCGTCGGCACTGAGGGTCTCAAGATTGACCCGCGCCTGGATGGCGGCGCCCTTGAAGGGCGGGGTCTCGGCGATGCCCAGCTTGGCCAGCGAGGCGCCGGCCGCGAGGTTGATCTGGATCTGCACCAGGTCGAGGCCGGTGACCTCCTCGGTGACCGTGTGCTCGACCTGCAGCCGGGCGTTGGTCTCGATGAAGGCGAAGCGTCCCGAGGCCGCATCCACCAGGAATTCGACGGTCGCCAGGCCTTTGAGGTGCTTGGCGCTGCACAGCTTCACCGCCGCCTCGTGCAGGGCCGCGCGCAGCCGGTCTCCCAGGGCCGGAGCCGGGGCCATTTCGATGATCTTCTGGTGGCGGCGCTGGACCGAGCAATCGCGCTCGCCGATCGCCACGCAGGTCGCCGCGTCGCCGGCCACCTGCACCTCGATGTGGCGGGCGTTGTCGACCAGCCATTCGGCATAGACCGCCCCGTCGCCGAACGCCGCCTGGGCCTCGCGCGAGCAGGCCGCGTGAGCGGCCTTGACGTCGTCGCCAGGCCGCACGATGCGCATGCCCCGCCCGCCGCCGCCGGCCACGGCCTTCAGCATCATCGCCCCATGCTCGGCCAGGAACCTCGCGGCCCCCGCGGCGTCGATGGCGCCGGTGCCGGCCAGCAACGGCACATTCAGGCGGGCGGCCAGGGCCCGGGCGGCGGCCTTGTCGCCGAAGGTTTCCAGGGCGTCCGGCGAAGGGCCGATGAAGACGATACCAGCGCCGGCGCAGGCCCGGGCAAAGGCGGCATTCTCCGACAGGAAGCCGTAGCCCGGATGGATGACATTGCACTGAGCCGCCTGGGCGGCGGCGATGATCCCGGCGATGTCGAGATAGGCGGCCGGGCCGCTGCCGGTCAGGGGAAAGGCCTCATCGGCGCTGCGCACATGCAGGCTGGCCGCATCGTCCTGCGCATAGACCGCGACGCTGGCCAGCCCCAACCCGGCCGCCGCCCGCGCGATACGGATGGCGATCTCACCCCGGTTGGCGATGAGCAGGCGCTTGAAGGCCATGGATTTCCTCGAACAATTGTTTGAGGGCAACATAGCGGGTGGACCGCTGGTCGCCACCCCTCGCTGACATTGCGACGTTCAGGGCTGCCGGGTCAGCACGCCGGGCATCCTGCCGGCGGCCCTGACCAGGTCTTCATCGAACGTAACGAAGGCCTCGCAGTCGTTCGCCGCGGCGCGGTGCAGAGCGTCGGCAAAGCCCATCCCCTGGCGCACCGCGCTCAGCGCTTCCATCAGCCGATCCGGATGCTCAAACTGCACGGTTGCCAGTCCGGCGACCCCTTCGAAGGCGTCGGCGATCTGGACAGGGG
This sequence comes from Caulobacteraceae bacterium, assembly GCA_031425895.1. GTDB lineage: Bacteria > Pseudomonadota > Alphaproteobacteria > Caulobacterales > Caulobacteraceae > Caulobacter. The sequence continues at coordinate 5,011 of JANPKF010000609.1, forward strand.
TCAACCGATAGACGCTTCGCAGCACCCATTCGGTCTCGAGCACGACCGTGGAAGCGATCCAGACCCCATACTCGACAGTGGCCCGCGCCCGCGCAAGCTGCGCTGCGTCGTCCGCCGCCAGCAGGCGGACGAGAACGTTAGTATCGACCGCGAGCATACTCTTCCCGGAACATCTCGGCGACCGCCTCGTCCATCTCCTTCACCGAGGGGTGCGGACCCTCCCGATGGCCTTTTAGCATCCCCGCCACCTCGTCGATGGTCTTCGGCGGGAACAGCGGCTGGGGCTTCAACAAGATGCCCGCTGGAGTCTCCTCGACCAGGAACTCGACGCCGGGCTTCAGATGCTGCCGGTCACGGGTCGCCTTGGGCAGAATCACCTGACCCTTGGTCGACATCCGGGTTTTAAGCGGGTTGCTCGCCATCACGGCCTCCAATGCTGGTAAGATAGCTGTCTTACCAGTCAGATGCAATTCTAGGCGCTGACCAACGCCACCTGCGGCACCGTTTCCTTCAATCGCCCGCCGATGCGGATCGGCTCGATCCGTTTGGCCAGCCCCGTACGGTCGTCGGTCTCGACAAACACGCCGCAGACCGTCGCTGGCCCTTCGGCCGGCCGATAGCGGCCCTGGCTGATCTTGGTGGTGAAGCGGCGCAGCGGCTCTTCCTTGTCGTTGCCGATGACGCTGTTGTAGTCGGCGCAGGCTCCGGCATCGGTCTGGTAGGCGGTGCCGCCGGGCAGGATCTGGGCGTCGGCCGTGGGCACGTGCGTATGGGTGCCGACCACCAGGCTGGCGCGGCCGTCGCAGAAGTGACCCATGGCCATCTTCTCGCTGGTCGCCTCGCAGTGCATGTCGACGACGACCGCATCGGCCACGATGCCCAGCGGGGCGGTGTCGAGTTCGCGGTTCACGGCCGCGAAGGGATCGTCCATGGCGTCCATGTGGACGCGGCCGAGAATGTTGGTGACCAGGATCCGGCGACCGTCCGGCAGCACGTACAGGTTGGAGCCCCGGCCCGGGGCGTCGGACAGGATCGGATAGTTGGCCGGCCGGATCATGCGCGGCTCACGCACGATGTAGGTCAGCGCCTCCTTCTGGTCCCAGCTGTGGTTGCCGAGGGTCAGGCAGTCGGCTCCGGCCTCGAAGATCTCGCGGGCGGTGTTCTCGGTGATGCCGAAGCCGGCGGCGGCGTTCTCGGCATTGACGATCACGAAGTCGAGCGACAGGCGGCGGCGAAGGCCCGGCAGGTGGTCGGAGAGTCCGTCACGACCGGCCCGGCCGACGACATCCCCGAAGAAAGCAATACGCATCAGAAGTCCTTTCGGGCCGGAGTATAGCCCGCCTCGGTCAAAATCCCATCCAGCGGCTGATCCAGCGGGCCATTTGGCACGGTATCCAGTTCCTGCCCCGCAAAAGCCAGCCCGACCAGCGGCGGCGGCCGGGGCATTCGGCGCAGGGCCTCGAACGTGCGGTCATAGAAGCCGCCGCCCTGGCCCAGGCGGTAACCCCGCCGGTCAAAGGCCAGCAGCGGCACGAGGATCAGGCCGGGGACCACGGGCGCGGCGCTGTCCAGCGGGGCGGGCAGACCCGCCAGATCGTGGGCGAGGGTGTCGCGCGGGGCCCAGGCGCGGAATTCCAGTGGACCCTGCAGGTCGATGACCGCCGGCAGCGCCAGCCGCCAGCCCTTGCGGACCAGCGCGTCGCCAAGTGGCCGCGGATCGATCTCGGCGCCCAGCGCCTTGTAGAGGGCGACGACTCCCGGCCCGAGATGGAAGACATCGAGGAGGTCCTGGACCCGGTCGGCGATCATCCAGTCGGCTTCAGGGTGCTGCACCTGCAGCGCCTTGCGCGTGCGACGCGCTTCAATGCGCAGGGCGGCCTTCTTGCCGTCGAGGATCGGGTCGTTGTGCATGGGGTCTAGGGTGGCGGCGCCGCGAGGACCGTGAAAGACTGTTTTATCCCCTCAGACCCGGATAACCAGGTGGGCGCCATATACCCGCAGCCACGGCCACGGACAGGGACAGCTCCCTTCGAGAGAATTAAGGTCAGAAGGATAGATCGCTTCCGACATGAACCGCAGCAACCGCCGAGTGACAACGTAGGGCTTCCGGAGGCAGTTCTCAACCTCCCTCCCCTTTATGGGGAGGGTGTCACGCAAAGCGTGACGGGTGGGGAAGTCGGATGCAGCGCGCTCCGGCCCGTGAGTGCCCACCCTGCGAGGCTTCGCCTCGCTGTCCCTCCCCATAAAGGGGAGGGAGGGCGACCGCGCCATCCCACTCAGCCTTGGACGCTACCCATCTTCTCGATGCGCTTGGCCGCGTTCTCCAGCGCCGCCGCCGCCTTCATTTCCACCCGCGCCTGCTCGGCCTGCACCTTGGCCAGCTCGTTCTGCATGTGGGTCAGCCGCAGCTTCAGGTCCGACAGCTCGTCGGTCAGCAGCAGGGCCGTCATCAGGAACAGGCGGGTCTCGCCCAGCTGGCCGACCTCCTGCCCGACCGCCCGAACCTGCTGGTCGAAGGCGGCCGCCAGGTCCATCAGGTGGCGTTCCTGGCCGTCCTCGCAGCCGACCAGGAATAGCTTGCCGTTCACCGTCACATTGAGCTGGCCCATCTAGCCCTCTCCCAGCGCGGAGCGAATTTCACCGATGGCCCGGCCAAGGGCTTCGGACGCCTGCGCCCCGGCCTCTTCCAGCGCCCGCTCTCGGGCCCGCGACGCGTCCAGCTCAGCGGCCAGGCGGGAGCGGTCGGCGTCGAACAGGCCGCCGGCTTCGGCGCCGGCTTCACGCACGCGTTCGCCCATCCGCTGCTCCAACACCCCCAGCGCCCGCTCCAGGCGGCGCGCGGCCAGGTCGAGGGCGCTTCCCTCGGACTCTCCGCTCATTCGTCGCGCTCCTTGATCACACGATCTCTATAGACTGCGTCGGGCGAAGACCGGAAGGCGGGTTGCGCCAAAGGCTTTCCCGTGCGAACCGCCCGGAAACCGGCAGCAACAGCGAGTCCCCCATGTCCGTCAGTCCCGTGAAGATGGCCGACGCCATTCGCGTGCTCTCCATGGACGCGGTCCATGCGGCCAAATCTGGGCACCAAGGGGCTCCGATGGGCCTGGCCGACGTGGCCACCGTGCTGTTCACCAAATTCCTCAAGTACGACGCGGCCAAGCCCGACTGGGCCGACCGCGACCGCTTCGTGCTGTCGGCCGGCCACGCGTCGATGCTGATCTACAGCCTGCTGCACCTGACCGGCAGCAAGGCGGTAACGATGGATCAGATCCGTAACTTCCGTCAGTGGGGCTCGATGACCCCCGGCCACCCGGAATACGGCCACACCCCGGGCGTCGAAACCACCACCGGTCCGCTGGGCCAGGGCATCGCCACCGCCGTCGGCATGGCCATGGCCGAGCGCTCGATGAACGCCCGCTACGGCGATGACCTCGTTGATCACCACACCTGGGTCATCGCCGGCGACGGCTGCCTGATGGAAGGCGTGTCGCAGGAGGCGATCAGCCTCGCGGGCCGGCTGAAGCTGAACAAGCTGATCGTCCTGTTCGACGACAACAACACCACCATCGACGGCGCCGCCACCATCTCCGAAAGCGGCGACCAGCAGCTGCGCTTCAAGGCGGCCGGCTGGGCGGTGAAGGCGGTCGACGGCCACGACCACGGCAAGATCGCCGCCGCCATGCGTTGGGCCACAAAGCAGGACAAGCCGGTCATGCTGGCCTGCAAGACCAAGATCTCCAAGGGCGCCGGGCCCAAGGAAGGCGACGTCCACGGCCACGGCTATTCCCTGTTCGACGAGGAAGCGACCCTGGCCCGCCAGGCCATGGGCTGGCCCCTGCCGCCCTTTGAAATCCCCGACGACATCGCAGACGCCTGGAAGAAGGCCGGGCGCAAGGGCGCCGGCGCCCGCCGCAAGTGGGACACCCGCCTCAAGGCCGACGCCAGGGGCGCCGACTTCACCCGCGCCATGAAGGGCGACCTGCCCGCCGATGCCTTCAAGGCCATCGACGCCTACATCGCCGACCTGCTCAACGAGCCGGTGGCTAACGCCACCCGCGTCCACAGCGGCTCGGCGCTCGCCAAGCTCACCCCCGCGATCCCGGAAATGATCGGCGGTTCGGCCGACCTGACCGGCTCCAACAACACCTACGTCAAGGGCATGCTGCCGTTCGACGCCCCCGACTACGCCGGGACCTATGTCCACTACGGCGTGCGCGAGCACGGCATGGCCGCCGCCATGAACGGCATGGCGCTGCACGGCGGGGTCATCCCCTTCAGCGGCACTTTCATGGTGTTCAGCGACTACAGCCGCGCCGCCATCCGGCTCGGCGCCCTGATGGGGGTCCGCGTCATCCACGTCATGACCCACGACAGCATCGGTCTGGGCGAAGACGGCCCGACCCACCAGCCGGTCGAGCATCTGGCCGCCCTGCGCGCCATGCCCAACTTGCTGGTCTTCCGCCCGGCCGACGCCGTCGAGGCGGCCGAATGCTGGAAGTCGGCGCTGGAGCACAGGGCCACGCCGTCGATCATGGCCCTGTCCCGCCAGAAGACCCCGGTCGGCCGCACCTTCGCGCCCGAAAACATGTCGGCCAAGGGCGCCTATGAGCTGGCCCCCGCCACCGGCGAGGCTCAGGTCACCCTCTTCGCCAGCGGCACCGAGGTCGGCGTCGCCATGTCGGCCCGCAGCATCCTGGAGGCCAGCGGCATCGGCACGCGGGTGGTCTCCACCCCCTGCTGGGAACTGTTCGAGCAGCAACCGGCCGCCTACCGCCAGCAGGTGCTGGGCAAGGCCAAGGTCCGCGTCGCCGTCGAGGCGGCGGTCAAGTTCGGCTGGGAACGGTTCATCGGCGAGGACGGGGTCTTCGTCGGCATGACCGGCTTCGGGGCTTCGGCGCCGTTCGAGCGGCTTTACAAGGAATTCGGTATCACCGCCGAAGCCGTCGCCGAAGCGGCCAGGGCGAAGCTGGGCTAGCTATTCCCTTCTCCCGCTTGTCGGGAGAAGGTGGCCGCGTAGCGGTCGGATGAGGGCA
>JANPKF010000610.1:0-5342 GCA_031425895.1 Caulobacteraceae bacterium
CCCCGCGCCTGCAAGAACGCCGTCGAGATCGCCGGCACGCGCGAAGCCCACCGCCGCGACGGCGCGGCGCTCAGCCGCTTCCTCCACTGGATCGCGACCGAGGGCCAGGTCAATCCGCCCGACGAGAAGGAAGCCGTCGCCAGGCTGGAAAGCTTCCGCGAGGCCACCGGCGCCCTGCAGGACCTCAGCTTCGACACCATCGGCGCCGCCAACGGCCACGGCGCCCTGCCCCACTACCGTCCGACCGAACGCTCCAACGAGCGCGCGGCGCCGGGCTCCCTGCTGCTCGTCGACAGCGGCGGCCAGTACCTCGACGGCACCACCGACGTGACCCGCACCATGGCCATCGGCGAGCCGACGGCGGAGATGAAGCGGCGCAACACCCTGGTCCTCAAGGGCCACCTGGCCCTCGCCCGCCTGCGCTTCCCGGCCGGCACCACGGGCAGCCAGATCGACGCCTTCGCCCGCGCCGCCCTGTGGTCCGAGGGCTTCGACTACGATCACGGCACCGGCCACGGCGTCGGCGTCTACCTCGGCGTCCACGAAGGCCCGCACCGCATCGCCAAGGCCCCCAACACCGTGGCCCTGCAGCCCGGCATGATCGTCTCCAACGAGCCCGGCTACTACAAGAGCGGCGAGTACGGCATCCGCATCGAGAACCTCGAAGTGGTCATGCCGGCCGAGGACATCCCCGGCGGCGAGCGCCCGATGCACCGCTTCGAGGCCCTGACCCTGGCCCCGATCGACAAGCGGCTGGTCGTCCTCGACATGCTGACCGACGTCGAGGGCACCCAGTTCAACAGCTACCACGCCCGGGTGCTGGCCGAGATCGGCCCGCTGGTCGACGGCGAGGCCGGCGAATGGCTGAAGGACGCCTGCGCGCCGCTGTAGGTGCCGGAGATGGCCGACGTATGGGACGACGTCAGACGCGTCGGAGCGAGCGGTGACTTCGAGCTGCTGACCACCCATGACGCCAACGCCTTTCTGATGCGGCACTTCGCCTGGGCGGGCCCCTCAATGATCGACTGGGACAAGACCCGGCTCCATCGAGGTCATCACCAGCCCTGCGGCGCAAAGGTGGAGGCCGACTTCGCCTCCTTTTTCGCGGATTGTCTGGGCGACCGCGCGGATGAGATCGCGGTTTGGTGCAACCTTGGTTGCCCCTTCGCCCTTCGAGGTCCGGTCAAGGCGTTTGGCAAGGTCCAGACGGAGGTCCTGGTAGAAGTTCCCCACACCAGCTTCCTTATCGCCGAAAGCGGCGAATGGTGTCTGACCTTGACGATGGACGGTCGAATGGACTTCGGTCTCTCCTGAAACGGGGAAAGTCATGATCCACAGACGCAGCCTGGTCCTCGGCGCGGCCGCCGCTTCGGTAGCGGGAGCCGCGTCGGCGCGCTCTGCATTCATCCCGCTGCTCAACGGCCGCGACCTCAGCGGCTGGACCGCCATCGGCGACGCCAACTGGTCCGTCCAGGACGGCGTCCTCGCCGCCGACACGGGCGCGATGAGCTTCCTCGTATCCGACGCCAGCTATCGCGACTTCGACCTGCGCGTCGAAATCTGGATCAGCCCGGAGGCCAATTCCGGCGTCTTCATCCGCTGTTCCGACCGCAAGGTCTTCAACCCGGCCAACGCCTACGAGGTCAACGTCTTCGACGCACGGCCGGACCCGACCTACGGCACCGGCGCCATCGTCGATGTGGCCAAGGTCTCGCCCATGCCCCGCGCCGCCGGCCGCTGGAGCCTGCTGGAGATCAGCGCCCGGGGCGACAGCCTCACCGTCGTGCTGAACGGTCAGAAGACCGTCGATGGCGTGCGCAATGCCGCCCATGCCGAGGGCCCCATCGCCCTGCAGTACGGTTCGGGGTCGGTGAAGTTCCGCCGGGTAGACATCCGCGTGGCCTGACCGCGCTTTTGGACCGGCAGTCGGAAATCCGCCTTGCCGGCACGGCGATGAACGGGGACGAACGCAGCCGGCCCTGACAAGATCGCCCCAGCCCTTCGCAGCGAGTCCCACCGTGTTTCTCCGCTCCGCTTCCGTCCGCCTGCTCGCCCTGTTCGGCGTCGTCGCCCTCGCCGCCGTCCTTGCCGGCCTGGCCATCTGTTCGGCCAGCGGCGTTCCCCTCACCCTCGGCCTGCGCAACGTCGCGGCCTGGGCGATCGGCGCAGTCGTCGCCGCGATCATCGCGCTGAAGGTCCGACGCAGCGCCCTGCCGGTGTTCCTGTGGCTACTGCCGGTGGGTCTGCTGGCGGGCTTCCTCAATCCGGGCCTCGAAGGCGTCCACCGCTGGCTGTCGTTCGGGCCGGTCCAGGCCAATGTCGCCATGCTGCTGGGACCGGCCTTCGTCGTCGCCTTCGCCGCCCGCATGGATTTCTGGCCGACCGGCTCCTGGCTCGCCATCCTCGCCGCCCTGGCCCTGACCGCCGCTCAACCGGATGCCTCACAGGCCACCGCACTGGCGGCCGTCGCCGTCCTCGCCGCCTGGAGCTTCCACGCCCGCCCCCGCAGCCGCCTGATCCTTGTCGCCCTGGCCATCGGCGCCGCCGTCTGGGCCTGGCAGAGGCCCGATCCCCTGGCCCCGGTCCCCGAAGTCGAGGGCGTCATCGGCCTGGCCTTCGCCCAGTCGGTCTCGATGGGCGCCCTGGCGCTGTCCCTGCTGATCCTGACGGCCGTCGCCCCGTCCCTCGCCGCCACCGCGCCGGCAGCCCGGTTGCCGGCCCTGTCGCTCGGGCTCTTCCTGCTGGCCTGGGCCGCCGCGCCCTTTCTTGGCGCCTTCCCGGTCCCCTTCCTCGGCATGGGACCGAGTCCGATCGTGGGCGCCTGGCTGGGTGTCGGTCTATTGGCGGCCCTGCTGAGAACTCAGGCCGCCGCCACCGCCGCATAGTTGACCAGTCGGAAGCGATAGCGCTGCTGGGCCCTGATGTTGGTCGCGATTTTTCCGTGCAGCGCCTCGTCCCAGCGTCCCCATTTGGTGATGAAAGCCTCGGCCGCAGCCTTGTCGCCGCCGACCTGGAGGGCCAGCACCGCCTTCAGCAGGTCGGCCACCGCCGCGTGATAGCGGCCATAGTCGATCGACATTTTCGCCGTCGCCGCGTCGAAGCTCAGCACCTTGCGGTCGAGGAACCAGTTCCACTGCATGAGCTGCATCATGTTGTAGGGCTGCTCGCGGCGCGGCCGATTGTTCTGCAGGCAGCGCAGGATGCCGCTGGCATAGAGCGCCCGTAGCTGGTCCTCGCTGTAGTAGCCGCGCGTCTTCAGTTCCTCCGCCACGAACAGGGAGACGAGGTCGGCCTTCATCTCCTCCAGCAGGCTGGCGTCGGCGCCCAGCGCATCGGCGAACTGGCCGCCGTCTTTGGTCAGGTCCGGCCCCAGGTAGTGGCCCACCTCGTGCCAGAGGGTGCGGTAGAAGTTGGCGTCCGAAGACAGATGCCCAACATAGGGCTGGGCCATCGCCGCCCCGAAGACGTCCCCGCTGCCTTTGAACAGGTCAGGATTCCGCATGATGTTGACGCGCAGCAGGATAATGCTGCCGTAGCGCTCGACCAGATAAGCCTCGTTGGGCAGGTTGGTCGCCGTATTGGTCCCCCGCGCCTGACCGAAGTCGGCGATCACGTCATAGACGCCGACGGGAATGTCCTCCTGCACCTTCTTGTGGCTCGGCGTCGGCAGGCTGTCCTCCAGCGCCTGGATGCCGTTCATCGCCGCTCGCAGCGCCGCCCCTTCCTCGTTGCGCGTCGCCAGCAGGCTGAAGCTGTAGAAGGCCCGCGTGCCCAGCAGCTCGTCGTCGTAGGTCTCATAGGCGCCGATCTGGGCATTGAGGTTCTTGAACCGACCCTTCAGCCAGGCCGCGTCGCCGGACTCGTAGTCGTCGCTGAGCAGGTCACGCGCGCGGTTTCTCAGATATCTGGCGAAGGCCCGGTCGTCGGACTCGACCGCATCAGCCGCCTCGTTGAGCAGGGCGTGACAGCGGATCATCTCGTCGGCGTAAGCCAGCGAATAGGGCGCGGCGTACAGCGTTCTGGCATCGGAATTTCGAGCCAGTTGCTCCAGTCGGGCCTTCAGGCCGGGATGCAGGGTGTCGAGCACCGGATAGCGTTTGAGCTTGCCCAGGTCGCGCGCTAGCGACGCCTTGTCCGCCCGCCGGACGACAGAGCGCAGGTCGGTCAGCGAGGCTTTCTGGTCCGGGTGAGCCGCGAGGAAGGCTTCGAACTCGGCTTTGGTCAGGTCCCAGGGATAGACGTTCTTGCCGGCCGGGGCGTCATCGATGGCGACGAAGGGAACGCGCTTGTTGTCCAGGGTGGTGGCGATCGGACCCTGGAACACCCGGTACAGGGTCGCCAGGTCCCGGCCATGGGCGTCGGTGCGCCTGGCCAGGGCGCCGCGCACCTGCAGGGCGGCGCGGTGCCGCTGCAACTCATAGACATCCTGGAAGATGGCCCCGGCCTGCAGCAGCTTGCCGACCGCCGCCTGCTCGCCGGCCGACAGATGGCCGAGGTCCGGGGCGAGGGTCAGCGCCTGGGTCTTGTCCAGAATTTCCCTGGCCTGCGCGGGGGTCCATTCGGCGCCCCCCTGCGCCATCACGCGCGGCGCGGCCGCCATCGCAAGGGCCGAGGCGGACAGGGCGATTGCCGAACGGCGAGACACTGAAATCATGATGCTTCCCAACGCTTTGGCGCACCATATCAGCGCTGCACGCTCAGGCTATAGGCGGGGCCTGAGTTCGGGCGCCGGCCCTTAGCCCGCACACGGGCGCGCGACTTCCGGCAGAAATTGTACCGCCATTTCAGCACCTTAAAGAATATGTCTAGACATATTCATCGGCTTTTTCGACCTGCGCCAGGCGACCGTCCTGGCGCGTAGATCGCCGCGGCGCGCTTTCGACCTACAAACCCTGCGGATCGACCTACAGACCAACCTACGCCCCGGGCTACAGACGCGCAGGCCCGACCCACGCAAAAGCCTACGCCTGCGGGCTTTTGGCCCGATTTTCACGGCCGGGCGAAGGCATCGCCTTTTTTGTAGCCCGCGCCATCGGCGCTATAATGGCTTTCGAGCTTCGATAGTCGGGCCCGCAGCGGGCGGCGGGCCCTAGTCGTCGAACCCGACGAACACCGCCGCCTCATCAACGCTCTTGCGCTGCGAGACCACGGCGTTGGCCGGGAAGCTGTCGTCGGGATAGCCCATGGCGACGCAGATCATGATGACCTCGTCGTCCGGAATGGCGGCATGCTCGCGCACCACCGGCGACTGCATGATCCCCTGGCTGTTGATCACGCAGCCGAGGCCCCGCGACCAGGCCGCGTTGACCAGGGCGTTGACGACGGCGCCACAGTCGAACGGC
>JANPKF010000611.1:0-2415 GCA_031425895.1 Caulobacteraceae bacterium
CGGCTCAACGGGTACCAATTCCAGCATGGGCCATGGCGCGATGGCCGGCATGGACCACGGAGCCCCCGCCCAGGGCGCGGCTCCGGCGGGTGACATGGCCGCGATGTCCATGGCCGGCATGAACATGCGCGACCCGGATAACGCCCCGCCGGATATGGCGGTCGGCGTCGGTGTCGACGGGATCGCCATGGACCCCGCCAACCGCCTCGGCGAGCGTCCCATCGGCCTCACCAACGTTGATCACCGCGTCCTCGTCTACACCGACCTGGTGTCGCTGACGCCGAACAAGGACCAGCGGCCGCCCTCACGGACGATGGAAATCCACCTGACCGGCAATATGGAGCGGTTCATGTGGGGCTTCGACGGCCGCAAATTCAGCGAGCTGGTCGAGCCGATCCGCTTTGAACGCAACGAGCGGGTGCGGGTGACCCTGGTCAATGACACCATGATGGCGCACCCCATTCACCTGCACGGCCACTTTTTCGAGCTGGTGACGGGCGGACCGGCGGGCCATCAGCCGCTCAAACACACCGTCAACGTCGCGCCGGGATCGAAGGTGACCTTCGACCTGACCGCCGACGCCCCGGGCGACTGGGCCTTCCACTGCCACATGCTGATGCACATGCATGCCGGCATGTTCAACGTCGTGACGGTGCGGCCCATGGACGGAGCGGCGTCATGAACCGCCTCGCGGTCGCGCTCGCTCCGCTGATCCTCGCCGCCAGCGCCTTTAGCGCCCAGGCCCAGGACCCGCACGCGGGCCACACGATGCCCCCGCCGCCGAGGACGCAGCCGGCGACACCTACGCCCGATCCTCATGCGGGCCATCGAATGCCGGCTATGGCAGCGGCTCAGGACCCGCACGCCGGGCACGTCATGCCACCTGCCCCGACGCCGGTCACCGCCGATCCGCACGCGGAACATCGGATGCCGGCTCAGCCCGCGACCGTCGATCCCCATGCGGGGCATGACATGTCTACCATGGCCCCCGCTCGGCCTGATCCGCACGCGGGCCATGACATGTCCACCATGGCTCCCGCCCAAGCCGATCCCCATGCCGGGCATGACATGTCGACCATGAACATGGGTCCGCCGGACGTGCCAACCAGCGCCGACAACCCCGGCCGCCCACCGGAGGACCCGCTCCCGACGGCCGCCCTGAGCGGCCCGACGCATGCGGCCGATCTGGTTTTCGGAGCCGAGGCGATGGCCGCCTCTCGCCGGACCCTCGTCCGCGAGAATGGCGATGTCCGGATCACGACCGTCATCATCGACCGCCTCGAGGCCGGCTTCGGCGACGAGGACGAGACCTGGCTGTGGGACGTCCAGGGCTGGAGCGGCGGCGACATCAACCGTTTCTGGTGGAAATCCGAGGGTGAAGGCGACTTTGACGATGGTCTGGAAGAGGCCGAACTCCAGGCCCTTTACAGCCGCGCCGTGACGCCCTTCTGGGACGTGCAGGCCGGCCTGCGTCAGGACTTCCGCCCGGACGGCGAGGACACGACGCATCTGGTGCTCGGACTTCAGGGGCTGGTGCCCTACTGGTGGGAAGTCGACGCTGCCGCCTTCCTGTCGACCGAGGGCGACCTGACCGCCCGCGTCGAGGCCGAATACGACCAGCGCATCACCCAGCGATTGATCCTCCAGCCGCGCTTCGAAATCGACGCCTCCGCCAGCGACATTCCGGAACTGGAGATCGGCTCGGGCCTTTCCTCAGTCGAGGCTGGCCTGCGGTTGCGATACGAGTTCCGGAAGGAGTTCGCCCCCTATGTCGGCGTCGAGTGGACCCGAGCGTTCGGAGACACCGCCGACTACATCGAAGCCCGAGGCGGCGACCCAGAAGACACCCGCTTCGTCGTTGGCCTCAAGGCCTGGTTCTAGTTGAAGGAGACCTCCCCATGATCCGCACCCTTGCCCTCACCGCCGCCTTGGCACTCGCCGGCACAGCCGCCGCCCAAGACCCGCATGCCGGCCACCACCCGCAAGCCCCGGCTACGACGCCCCAGTCCGGCATCACGACCGTCCCTGCGAACGGTGCCATGACTAATGGCTCGCCTCAGCGGTTCAGCGCGACCTTCCCGCACGCGATGATCCTGAAGACCTTGACCCTCACCGCCGAGGGCCAGGCCCCGACCGTGGTCACCGTGCCGGCCGTACCAGCCGCCGCGACTGTCGGCGTCGCATTGCCGCGCCTCGCGCCAGGAACCTGGACTGCCGCCTGGGCCGCCGAAGGTGCCGACGGCCACAAGATGTCCGGCTCCATCAGCTTCATGGTCCACTAGGGAGAACGTCGATGAAACTTTCCTACGTGTTCGCCGCCGCCGGCGCGATCCTGACCCTGAGCGCCGGCGCGGTGTTGGCCGCCGAGAGCTGTGAGTGCTGCAAGGATATGGCGGCTGACGCCGCGATGACCTG
>JANPKF010000612.1:0-5070 GCA_031425895.1 Caulobacteraceae bacterium
TGAATCGCCTCTGGAGAGCCCGAATATGCTGACCCGCAAGCAGCACGAACTCCTCATGTTCATTCATGAGCGCATCAAGGAATCCGGCGTTTCTCCGTCCTTCGACGAGATGAAGGATGCGCTGGACCTCGCCTCCAAGTCGGGCATCCACCGCCTGATCACGGCGCTTGAGGAGCGCGGCTTCCTGCGCCGCCTCGCTCACCGGGCCCGGGCGCTGGAAGTTGTGAAGCTGCCGCAGCAAGCGACCACGTCCGCGCCGGCCGGTGGTCGGCAGACCTTCAAGCCGCAGGTCGTCGAAGGCTCCCGCGTCCCGATGAGTGCGCCGGAACCGGCCAATGACGTCCGCGAGCTGTCGGTGCTCGGCCGCATCGCCGCCGGTGTGCCGATCGACGCCATCCAGCACGAGCGCTCCACCCTGCAGGTGCCCGAGGCCATGCTGGGGGCCGGCGAGCACTACGTCCTCGAGGTCGATGGCGACTCGATGATCGAGGCCGGTATCCTCGACGGCGACTACGTCGTCATCCGCCGCACCGACCAGGCTACCAGCGGCGAGATCGTCGTCGCCCTGGTCGAGGGCGAGACCGCCACCCTGAAGCGCCTGCGCCGCAAAGGGGCCTCGATCGCCCTCGAGGCCGCCAATCCCAAGTACCAGACCCAGATCTACGGCCCCGATCAGGTGGCCGTGCAGGGCAAGCTGGTCGGCCTCATCCGCCGCTATCACTGACGGTCCAGGGCCTTTGCCCCCTCAGGGGCTGGGCCCAGACGATCCGCCAGCCCTGCCCCTCGCGGTAGAGCTCGGCGGAGCCACCCTTCCTGAAGTCGGCGGCGCTCAGGATCAGGTCGGATCGGCAGCCTTGCGGAGCCTCCGACCGGAACACAACAACCCTGGCCCGGCATAGCTCGGCCAGGGTTTTTGCGTCCGGGACCCGGCGCTGGTTCCACTGCGAGACCTCGCCCAGGCACCGCCGGCGATTGCAGTCGAACAGGTCAGCGGAATCGACGTCGTCCAGTGTCAGACCGCGTCGGCGGGACCAGACCTCCAGAGCGAAGCGCCGGCTGTCCGGCCTTGCCGGGATCGCCTGTTCGCCGCGCCGAACGGCCAGGGCAGAGCCGTCAGAGGCGATCCACAGGTCCGGTGGCGCGGGTCTCGGCCACAGAGCCACGGTCAGCGCCAGCGGCACGCCCAGCCAGCGCAGACGGCCACGCCAGAGGCAGAGAATCAGGATGCCGAGAAAGGCCACAGGCAGGGTCCATGCCGGACCGCTGGCGACGGTGACCTGGGCGCCCGGCGTCTGCGCCGTCTGACCGGCGATCGCCAGCATCAGATCGATGGACCATCCCGCCACGGCCAGAAAGGGCCCGCCGAGGCCCAGAGGCTCCAGGGCCGCTCCGAGGGCCAGGAAGGGCATCATTACAAAGCTTGAGATCGGGGCGACGAGGAGATTGGCGACAAGGCCGTAGGAGGCGACGCGGTTGAAGTGATGCATCGCGAAGGGCCCGGTCGCCATGCCGGCGACGAGACTCATGGCGACGCTTGCAAAGATCCACACGCCGACGGCCTGCGGCCAGCGGATCCACCAGGGCGTCGAGATTTCCCGCACGGGCTGCGGAATGGCTTCAACCAGCGCCACCAGGGCGGCGGTGGCCGCGAAACTCATCTGGAAGCCGGGCTCGGTGGCCGCCTCCGGATAGAGGATCAGGATGACCATCGCCGCCACGGCCAGGGCGTCGAGACTGATCGCGCGGCGGTCGAACAGGATGGCCAGAAAGGCAACCCCGGCGGTGATGGCCGCCCGCACCGCCGGCGACGGGGCGCCGGACAGGACGAGGTAGGTTCCGACCGCCGCCATGCCGAGCAGCGCCGCCGTTTTCTTGCCGTCGATGCGCAGGGCCAGCCACGGCCAGGCGGCGATCAGCAGACGGGCCAGCGCAAAGGCGAAGCCGCCGACGATGGCCATGTGCAGGCCGGAGATCGAGATGATGTGCGCCAATCCGGAAGCCCGCATGGCATCGGTCTGCTCCCGGGTGATCCAGGCCTCATGACCCGTGACCATGGCGGCGCCCAGGCCGCCTGACCGTTCGCCCATCTGGTCCACGATGCGCCGCGCCAGGCTCCAGCGCATGGCGTTGACCCCCATCGCCCAGCGCAGGGCCATCGGCGGCTCGGCGAGCGCGATGACCTGCGGCTGCGTTACCGAAAATCCCACGCCCCCCACCCGGTCGAACCAGGCGTCGCGGGCGAAATCGTACGAGCCCGGACTGGAGGGTGGCGGCGGCGGTCCCAGGCCAGCCCTCAGGCGGACTGCCTGACCCGGACCCACGATCGCGTCCTGATCGACGGTCAGCCGAACGCGGTAGGGCAGCTGGTCCTGCTGGAGTCCCTCGATCCGCGTCGGGGCGATGAGCAAGCGGCCGCCGCTGGAGCCTGGG
Source organism: Caulobacteraceae bacterium (assembly GCA_031425895.1). Classification (GTDB taxonomy): domain Bacteria; phylum Pseudomonadota; class Alphaproteobacteria; order Caulobacterales; family Caulobacteraceae; genus Caulobacter. The sequence continues at coordinate 2,431 of JANPKF010000612.1, forward strand.
CTGGCCACGTCCAGCACCCAGCCTTCGACGAGGACCGGCTTGTCGAGGTTCGGCGCGACCGGGGCCCGGACCGCTTCGGTCCTGATCTTGCCGGCCACGGCGCCGAGGACGATCAGGGCGGCCAGACCAGCGATCAGAAACCAGCCGCCACCGCGCGTCAACCGGTGCGTCACCCAGACCGCGGCGATGGCCGCCAGGCCCAGCAGAGCCATCAGCCCCAGGGCCGGTTCGACCTTGAGCCCCATGTACCCGGCCGCCCCCAGGCCGAACATCACAGGCGCCCAAAGCCGCCAGCGCTGCCGCTGGGAAACAAGCTCTTCGACCAGGGTGGGACCGCCCCGAATCCATGTGCTAAGACGCCCGCCCAATCGAGCGGTCAAAGATCCGATGTCCTCTGCTACCCCCGTCGTCACACGGTTCGCCCCCTCGCCCACCGGCTCGCTCCATATTGGAGGGGCAAGGACGGCGTTGTTCAACTCCCTGTTTGCACGCCACACCGGCGGCAAGTTCCTGTTGCGCATCGAGGACACGGACCGCGAACGCTCCACCGAGGCCAATGTCCAGGTGATCCTCGATGGTTTGCGCTGGCTGGGCCTGGAGTGGGACGGCGAGCCGATCTTCCAGTTCGCCCGCGCCGACCGTCACCGGGAGGCGGTTCAACAGCTGCTGGACGACGGCAAGGCCTACCGCTGCTGGCTGTCGGGCGGCGAGCTGGACGCCGCCAAGCTGGCCGCCCGTGAGGCCGGCCATGCCCTGCGCTCGCCGTGGCGCGACAAGACGCCGACGGCGGCCGATCTCGCAAAGCCGCACGTCATCCGCTTCAAGGGCCCCAAGAACGGCGACGTGGTCGTCCATGACCTGGTGCAGGGCGACGTCACCTTCCGCAACCGCGACCTGGACGACCTGATCGTCCTGCGCTCGGACGGCGTGCCGACCTACAATCTGGCCGTCATCGTCGATGACCATGACATGGGCGTCACCCACGTCATCCGCGGCGACGACCATCTCAACAACGCCGCCCGCCAGAGCCTGATCTACCAGGCGCTCGGCTGGCCGGTGCCGGCCTTCGCCCATGTGCCGATGATCAACGGCACGGATGGCAAGAAGCTGTCGAAGCGCTTCGGGGCCACCGCCGTCGGCGAGTTCGCTGACCTGGGCTATCTGCCTGAAGCCCTGCGCAATTACCTGGCCCGGCTCGGCTGGAGCCATGGCGATGACGAGCTGTTCAACGACGAGCAGGCCGCCGAATGGTTCGATGTCGCGGATGTGAACAAGGCCGCCGCCCAGCTCGACTGGGCCAAGCTCAATCACGTCAACGCCCACTACATCAAGCTGGCCGACAATGCCCGGCTGGCGGCCCTCGTGGCCGAGGTCTTCGCCCGTCGGGGATCGCCCCTCGGTGCGCATCAGATTGGACGGCTGACCGACGCCATGCCGGGGCTGAAGGATCGCGGCAAGACCCTTCTGGAACTGGCCGACCAGTCCCTGTTCTTGTTCGCTCAACGTCCTGTTTCCATTGATGAAAAGACACGCGGCCTGTTGACCGATGAGACCGCCGCGCGCCTGCGCCGGCTGGCCGACGCCCTGGCGAAGCAGAACGATTGGTCAGCCGAGGCGCTGGCCGCCTGGCTCAAGGCCTTCGCCGAATCCGAGGGCGTAGGCTTCGGCAAGATCGGCCCACCGTTGCGCGGCATCCTCACCGGCGGCGCCCCCTCTCCCGATATGGGCATAACCTTGAGCGTGCTCGGAAAGGTCGAGAGCCTCGGCCGTATCGAGGATGCGCTTTCGCCCGGCAAATGAGACGCTATAAGGCGATCCGAACGACCGTTTACCTCGCGATTTGAAAGGACCTCGCCGCATGGCTGACAAGGCGACGCTGACCATCGGCGACCAGAGCTTCGACCTGCCGATTATCAAGGGGACGACCGGTCCCGACGTGATGGACGTCCGCAAGTTCTACGCCGACTCCAACCTGTTCACTTTCGATCCGGGCTTCACCTCAACGGCCAGCTGCGAGAGCAAGATCACCTACATCGATGGTGACGCCGGCATCCTGCTGCACCGGGGCTACCCGATCGACCAGCTGGTTGAGAAGTCGAGCTTCCTGGAAGTGTGTTACCTGCTGCTCCACGGCGAGCTGCCCAACGCCGCCGAGTTCGAGACGTTCGACCACAACATCACCTACCACACGATGTTGCACGCCCAGTTCGATCGCTTCTTCGAAGGCTTCCGCCGCGACGCTCACCCGATGGCGATCATGACCGGCGCGGTCGGCGCCCTGTCCGCCTTCTACGCCGACAGCATCAACGTCGATGATCCCCGCGAGCGGGAGATCAGCGCCCACCGCCTGATCGCCAAGATGCCGACCATCGCGGCCCGCGCCTTCAAGTACCACATGGGCCAGCCCTTCGTGTCGCCGCGCAACAACCTCTCCTACTCGGAGAACTTCCTGCGCATGTGCTTCGCCGTGCCGGCCGAGGACTGGAAGCCGAACCCGATCCTGACCCGGGCCATGGACCGCATCTTCATCCTGCACGCCGATCACGAGCAGAACGCCTCGACCTCGACGGTCCGCCTGGCCGGCAGCTCTGGCGCGCACCCGTTCGCCTGCATCGCCGCCGGCATCGCCTGCCTCTGGGG
>JANPKF010000613.1:0-23194 GCA_031425895.1 Caulobacteraceae bacterium
GGCCTGCTGCAGCCGGCTGCGGCCGGGAACGGCTACCTGGGCCGCCGCATCGCGCCAATCGTCGATCCAGGGCGATCCGACCTGAGGCTCGGCCGGACGGCCACCCAGCCAGGCGGGGCGCATGGCGCGGCGATAGCGGCCATAACCACCGAACAGCTCGTCGCCGCCCTCCCCCGTCAGCACCACGGTCAGGTCGGCGCGCGCCGCCTGGGCCAGCTTGAAGGTCGGCAGGGTGGCGTAGTCGGCAGTGGCGTCGTCCAGCGCCCAGGCGACCTTGGGCGCGATGTCCCAGAAATCTTCCTCGGTGAAGGTGGTCTCGCGCCAGTCGAGGTTCAGGGCCCTCGCCACCCGCTCGGCCTGGGCCCGTTCGTCGCGGGCGCCGGGGGCGTCGAAGCCGCAGGTATAGCCGATCACCGGCCGCTCATTGAGCCGCGCCATCAGGGTCGCCACCGTGGCGCTGTCGACCCCGCCCGACAGGAACAGGCCGTAGGGGACATCGGAGCGCTGGTGCACCCGCACGCTGTCCTCAAGCACCGCGTCCAGCTGCTTGAGCAACGAAGCTTCGTCGCCGGCTGTAACTCCAGGCGGCGGCAGGGCCGGCCGCACGCGCAGTTGCTCGACAAAGTCGCCCTTGACCTGGGCGACGGCGCCCGGCGGCAGGCGATGGCAATCCCGCATCAGGATGGGGCTGAAGCTGTAGTTCAGCGCCAGCAGCTGGCCGGCCGCGTGTTCGTTGACCGCTACGGGCCTGTCGACCAGCGAACGGGGCTCAGAGGCGAAGATCACCCCCTCGCCTTCCTTGCGCCCGCTGGTCCCGTCACGGAAGTAGAGCGGCTTGATTCCGAAGGGGTCGCGGACCAGCCAGGTCTTGCCGTCGTGACCGATCAGGCAGAAGGCGTACATGCCCCGCAGGCGGTCAAAGGCCTTCTCGCCCTCCATGGCATAGAGATGCAGCAGCGGTTCGAAGTCGGAACCGGTGGCCAGTCGGTCCTTGAGGCCGAACTGCTCGGTCAGTTCGAGATAGTTGTAGATCTCGCCGTTGCCGATGACCGTCGAGCCGGCGGCATGCAGCGGCTGCCAGCCGCCTTCCAGATCGATGATCGACAGCCGCGCGTGGCCGATCGACCAGCCGGGGCCATGCTCGGTGCGGATGCCGTTGGGGCCCCTGTGGGCGATGCGCTGGATCAGGGGGGCGGCGGAGAGGCTGTCTCCCGCGCCTTCGGCCAGCACCCCGGCGATGCCGCACATCAGGTGGCTCCGAAGCGGGCGAAGAGCTGGTTCCACTCGGCGCAGACGGCGGCCTGGCTGAACTCGGCCTCGACGCGGGCGTGGCCGTTCTGGATCAGCCGGATCCGCTGCATGGGGTCGGCCAGCAGGGCGGCGGTTCGCGCCGCCAGGGCATCCTCGTCGTCGATGGGGATCAGCAGGCCGTCCTGACCGTCGCGGATCAGGGCCTTGGGACCCTGGCTCCCGGCGGCGACCACCGGCAGGCCGTGGGCCCAGGCCTGGATGACGACATTGCCGAGTGGCTCGTAGCGCGAAGGGAACAGACAGACGTCGGCCGTGCGGTAGAGGGCCGAGGCGTCGCCCCGCCAGCCGAGGAAGCGGACCCTGTCGAGGACGCCCAGGGAGCTGGCCAGGGCCTTGAGCTGTTCTTCCAGCGGCCCGACGCCGGCGATCCAGAGGTAGGCGTCTGGCAGGGCTTTCAGGGCCTTGAGCGAGACGTCGTGGGCCTTGGAGGTGTGCAGCCGGCCCATGCCGAGCAGCAGGGGGACGCCTTCGGGGGTGTCCAGGCTGGCGCGGTCGACCGGGGTGACCTCGTCGGGGGCGGCGGCGAAGTTTGGAATGTAGCTGACCTTGTCGGCCGGCCAGCCCTGGCCGACGACCCAACCCACGATATCCTGGGTGTTGCCGACCAGGTGGTCGAAGTCCTGGTAGTTCTTGAGCTTGTAGTAGCCGCCCAGCCGCCCGATCCGGGTCCACGGCCCCCTGGGCGTATGGCGCGCCGCCCGGTTCATCCAGGCGACCAGCAGGTTCGCGTTCACGTCCCTGGCCAGGGCCGAGACGCCAAGACGGGTCCAGAAATCGATGGGACCGCCGAAACCGAAGGTGCGGGCCGGAACGCCGGCGGCGGCAAGCGCCTTCTCGCGGCCCGGGTTCTTGCGGATGGCCGCGGCCTGGTCGGGCCCAGGAGTCTTGCTGGTCGCCGCGGCCGGGTCAGGTCCGCGGGGGCGCAGGGCGCTGACCAGTTGCACGAAGTAGAGCTCTGCCCCGCCTTCGCCACCGGATCCCAGAAGATGCAGCACGCTCATGACGCCGCGACCCTAGAGCGCGAGGGCGCGGAACGGAACCACCGTTGGCCCTTGGGAACAAACTTTTGGAGGCCTGGGGTCAGCGACGCTTGAAGAGCGGTTTCATCGCCACTATAAGGCCGCCTCCCTGGCGCGCAGGCCTATATGGCTGGGTAGCTCAGATGGTTAGAGCGGTGGATTCATAACCCACAGGTCGGCGGTTCGATCCCGCCCCCAGCTACCAGGGTTTCCCGAAGGAATTTAGATACTTAGGCCGCAGCCGAGCTTTGCGCCGCGGCAGCCGCGCGGTCGCCGTTCAGCACCTTGTCGAAGACGGTCAGCATGCGCTCGGCCTTGATCGGCTTTTCGACGACGTCGTTCATGCCGGCGGCGATGTAGTCGCGAACGTCGGACGGGTCGGCGTTGGCGGTCAGGGCGACGATCGGGACGATGCCGGCAGGGCCGGCAAGCGCACGGATGGCGCGGGTGGCGGCGACGCCGTCCATGCGCGGCATCTTGATGTCCATCAGGATCAGATCGTAGCGGCCGATGGTGGCCATTTCCACGGCTTCAACGCCGTCGACGGCCTGTTCGCTGGTGCAGTCGAACATCTCGCACAGGGCCTCGGCCACCATGCGGTTGGTGGCGTTGTCGTCGACGATCAGGATGTGGGCGGCGCTGGCGGCGATCATGCCCGCGGCCGGGGCGGCGACCTGCTCCACCGCTTCGGGGGCCAGCAGGCTGAAGACCACGGTGGCGCCTGACCCAGGATTGGTCTCTGCCCGGATGACGCCGTTCATGGCCCCGGCGAGGCTGGCGGCGTGCGCCATGCCAAAGCCGATGGCCAACGGCTTTTCGCCGTCGAGGGCTTCGAAGATGCGGGCCAGGCGGGCCGGGTCCGGGGTCTCGCCGGCGTCACGGACCCGGGCTTCCAGGGAAAGGCCCTCAAGAGCAGGACGGGCGCTGAGGGTCACCTCCACGGCGCCGCGGCGGGTGGCGTTGAGACCGCGCTCCACCAGACCGTCGAGCAGTTCGGCCAGGCGGTCGGCATCGAGGTCGGCGGCCAGTTCCGGAGCGCCGTCATAGGCGGTCAGCAGGGTGACGCCGGCGGTGGCGGCCCGGGCCGACCAGCGGGCCTCCAGGCTGTCGATGACCTCGCGCAGCAGGGTCGGCCGGGGCGCGAGGGGAGCAAGGCCGGCCTCGGTCGCCTGAATGGCGCGGGCCCGGTTCAGCAGGCGGCAAAGGTCGACGAAGCTGTCGGCCAGGGCCTGGGCGCAGCTCTTGCTGTCGGCCGGCAGCGGCTGGCGGATCAGGGCGTCGACGAAGGTCTGGGCGTCATCCAGCTGGCGCAGGACCTCGGCGGCGAGGACCTGGGTGGTGGCGATGGTGGCGTCGTGCAGGGCCCGCAAGCGGTCGCCGTGCGCGGCCAGCAGGTTCACCGCCGTGCCGACGCCCAGGTAGAGGCCGGCCTCGGTGACGATGAAGCCGGCGCTGAGGGCGCGTCGGTTTTCGGCCAGCATCTCGTCGCGAAACAGGGCCGGGCGGATGGCGCCGTCGACGACCAGTGGGGCAAGGTCCATGACCGAAGCGACCGGGGCGGCGCCGTTAAGGCTGGCGGCCTCGAAGGCCTGGCGGCGCAGCAGGCCGACGGGGCGGCCATCACTGTCGACCACGGCCAGGACCTGGGCGTCCGGCTCGTTCTCGAAGGCCCGGCTGGCCGTCGCCACATCCGCGTCCAGGGACAGCGGGGCGCGTCGGTCGATCAGGCTGTCAAGGCGATCCATCAGGTCGGTCTCTGGGGGCCGCTGGCCGTTCTGACCTGCTGGCTTGGAGGGTGATCCTGCACCATCTCGCTTTCGGACAGGTTAAGCCTGCGAGAGCGCAAAGAAAAAGCGGCGGAGACCGAGGTCTCCGCCGCCCTTCTTTTAGATACCGACGTTCGACTTATTGACCGAAGGTCTTGGTCACCGAGATACCGAAGGTTTGCGGCTCGGTGAAGAAGGCGTTCCGGAACAGGCCGGAAGAGTCGTCCGTCAGATAGGTGTCGGTGATCGACTCTTCGTCCGTCAGGTTCTTCACGTAGGCTTCGAAGATCCAGCCGGCGTCACGGTTGGCCACGGTGAAGGTGGCGTTGACGTTCTGCCAGCCTTCGATGTGATCCGGGGTGCTGTTGTAGATCCGCGAGAAGCTGTCGTCCTGACGGTAGTAGTCACCGCGCAGGGTCGCATCCCAGTCGCCGAATTCCCAGGTGTACTGGGCCCCGAACGAGAAGGTGTACTTCGGCGCGTTGGGCAGTTCCTTGCCCTCCAGGTCAACCGCAACGCCGTCGCTGACGGTGTTGATCTGGGTCCGGTACGGGCCAAGAAGCGGGTTCTGGAGGGGGTTGGTCGGGAACGCGGCCGACGCATAGGCGCCGCTGCAGACGCCCAGCAGGGTGTAGGGCGAAAGCACGCCGTCACGGATACCGGCCATGATCGGGGCCAGTTGCGAGGTTTGCACCACACAGTTGCTGGCGTTGCTGGCTTTCAGCAGCGTCAGGTTGGCGTTGCCCTGCGTCCGGTTGAACACGTCGATCGAGGTGCCGTCGGTGATCTCGGACTCGAGCAGACCGACCTGCATGTTGAGACGCAGGTTGTCGATCGGTTCCCAGATCGTCTCGAACTCGAGGCCCTGGATCTTGGCGTCGATGTTTTCGTTGACCGACTGGCGGTTGGTGATCTTGGAGACCTGATAGCCGATGTAGTCATAGTTGAAGTAGGTGGCGTTCAGGACCATGCGGCCATCGAACAGGGTGTTCTTGCTACCGAACTCCCAGGCGTCGACGAACTCCGGATCGAAGGTCGGCGCGGCGCAGGCGACGCCCACGGCGCAGGGCGGGTTGACGCCCCCGGCCTTGTAGCCTCGCGAGTAGAAGGCATACAGCAGGTTGTTGTCGGTCCACTTCCAGTCCGCGCCGAAGCGGCCGGTCACTTCCTTGAAGTCGGCGACCAGAACCGGCGGGGTGGCCGAGATGGTGCTGTCGTTGCCCGGCGCGGCCACGTTGTTGGCCAGCAGAGCGGTCGTGCGGGCCGTCTGCAGCTTGCGGTCGTGAGTGTAGCGCAGGCCGCCGGTCAGCTTGAAGGTATCGGTCAGCTGCCAGTAGACCTCACCGAACACCGCGCGCGACTTCAGGTGATAGTCGCCGGTGCTGTCAAAGTAGTTGCGGCCGGCGCCGGAGGGCGAGGAGGCCGGATCGATGACGATGCAGCCCGGGGTCGCCGCCGAGCAGTTCGGGTTGCCCGTGGTCAGGGCGTTGGCGATGATCGCCTGGCCCGTCAGGGTGTTGCCGAACACATAGTAGTGGCCGTCGGTGCTCTTCAGGTCGAGGTAGATGCCGCCGATGTTGAAGTTGACCGGGCCATCGAAGTTCGAGGCCAGGCGCAGTTCCTGGGAGAACTGTTCCACATTGGCGCTGGAGATGTCGAAGGTGGTGAACTTGTTGGAGACACCCACCTGCGGGTCGGCGACGTTGCCGCCCGGGAACACCGAGCCGTAGAGCCCGGCGTAGGTCAGGGCCGGAACACCGACCGTGCCACAGCCGCCAGCGAAGTTGTTGCAGGCGCCGGGGGTGGTGTTGAAGGTATTGATCGGCGTGACGCGGTTGTAGTCGGCCTGGGTGAACAGGCTGTTTTCGCTGTAGTTGGACAGGGCGATGACCTGGAGGTCATCGGTGATGTCCCACGACGCGCCGAACTGGAAGATGTCGGTTTCGGCCTGGTAGATCGGATCAGCCGCCGACTCGATGTCGCGGATGTCCTTGGTCTGAACCTTGCCGGCATAGGCGTCGCCGGTGATCAGGCCCGACAGGTTGCCGAGCAGACCGCCGAGGGTCGCCTGCGAATTGGGCGTTCCCAGAACGTTGGCCGAATAAAGCGACGTCGCCGAACAGCCCTGGCTGAACAGACCGCGGGTGGCCTGGGCGCGAACCGGATCGGCGGAGTAGCCGACGCCGGCGACGGTGGCCGGGCCAGCGTCCTTGGTGCAGTACTGCTTGCCGATGCGCGAGCGCTTGTCGTCTTCCTCGAAGTGATCCCACAGCAGGAAGGTGCTGAAGGTGTCGGTCGGATCGAAGCTGACCGTGATGCGGGTGTTCCACAGGTCGCGGTCGTCGATGTCGTTGCCGGTGACCAGGTTCTCCCCGTAGCCGTCGCGTTGCAGCAGGCTGCCGGCGGCGCGGACGGCGATCTTGTCGCCGATCGGGATGTTGATCATCCCGCGGGCCTTGATCGAGTTGTAGTTGCCGTACTCGGCCTTGAGCATGGCTTCGAACGTGTCGGTCGGCTTGGCGGTGATGACGTTGACCACGCCGCCGGTGGCGTTGCGGCCGTACAGCGTGCCTTGCGGACCGCGCAGCACTTCCAGACGCTCAAGGTCGAAGAATTCCGACTCGAACAGGTTGTTGGCGGTGAGCGGGGCGTTGTTCAGGTGGATGCCGGTGCCGGCGTCGCCCGAGCCCGCCACCAGCTTGGAGCCGATGCCGCGAATCTGGAAGTTATAGCCGGTGAAGTTCCCCTTGGAGAAGTTCACGTTCGGGATGGCCAGAACCAGGTTGGGACCGCCGTCGATCTTCGCCTTTTCCAGGGATTCCTGGTTGAAGGCCGAGACCGCGATCGGAACGTCCTGGATGGCTTCCTCGCGCTTCTGCGCCGTGACGATCAGCTCACCGACGGTGTTGCCTTCGGAGGCGCCCCCGTCCTGAGCGAAGGCCGGAGCGGCGACAGCCATGATGGCAAAGGCGGAAACGCCGACAGCCAGCGTCCTCCGCAGGCGCAGAGAATTGTGCATTCTAACCCTCCCCGGGCGCCGCCGGCCGCATTGGGCCTGAACAACGGTCGCCGTGATGTTTCCTCAAGTGTCGCGTCTTGATTGCCATCGGGGACGCGCGACAATTCCCCGTAGCTGGGTGCAATGACATACGTGCGTTAGAAGACTGTCAACGTCCAACAGGTAGGTGATCACTGATAGGTTACGGCTTTTCACCTGACTGTGGCCCAATAAACGCGCGGCTTTCCTGCCTTCGGGCGACTTCCTCCATCCACAGGAGAACTGACGCAGCGGAAACTGACCTAACGACAGTCAAGAACGCTCCGACAACTTGAGTCGGCAGGTTACCGCTACGGGAGTTCCAGCCGGAGCCGGCTTCCTGTAGACCCCGCGCATGACGTATGCGGTCAAGGAAATCTTCCTCACCCTGCAGGGCGAAGGCGGCCAGGCGGGCAAGGCGGCGGTGTTCTGCCGCTTCGCCGGCTGCAATCTGTGGTCCGGCCGCGAGAAGGACCGTGCGAGCGCCGTCTGCACCTTCTGCGACACCGATTTCGTCGGCGTGAACGGCCCGGGCGGCGGCCGCTTCAAGACCGCAGGCAAGCTGGCGGAGGCGGTCGAGGCGGCCTGGACCGGCGGACCGGACGACCGGCTGGTCGTCTGCACCGGCGGCGAGCCGCTGCTCCAGCTGGATGCCGCCGTCATCGACGCCCTGCACCGCCGGGGGTTCTCGATCGCCGTCGAGACCAACGGCACGATCGAGGCGCCGGCCGGCATCGACTGGGTCTGTGTCAGCCCCAAGGCCGACGCCCCGGTCGTTCAGATCCGCGGACAGGAACTGAAGCTGGTCTGGCCCCAGGCCGGGGTTGATCCCGAACGGTTCGCCGGGCTGGATTTCGAGCGCTTCTACCTGCAGCCGATGGACGGCCCGGACCGCGAGGGCGCCACCGCCGCCTGCATCGCCTATTGCCTTTCGCACCCCAAGTGGCGTTTAAGCACCCAAACCCACAAATATCTCGGCATCGCCTAGGCGTTTCAGCCCGCGAGCCCCTATTTTCCAGCACAGATGACCACGCCCCAGTTCGAGATCACGAAGGCCGCCACCTTCGACGCCGCCCACCATTTCCCCAACGGCCCGGCGGACAGCCCCTACACGCGCCTGCACGGCCACAGCTTTCGCGTCGAAGCCACAGTGCGCGGCGAGATCAGCGGCCCGATGGGCTGGGTGACGGACCTGGGCGAACTGGACACCGAGCTGAAGGCGGTGGCCGCCCAGCTCGACCACGGCCTGCTCAACGACAAGCCCGGGCTCGAGACGCCGACCCTGGAACACCTCTGCCTGTATTTCGCGGCCGCCTTGAAGGACCGTTTCCCCGGCCTTTGCCGGGTGGTCATCTCGCGGCCGACGATCAACGAGAGCTGCGCGCTCTCGGTCTGAGCCGCTCACACCGCTCTTTACCTGTCCGTGCTCCGGCGCCTGGGCCCGGTGTAATCCGGATCAGCCCGGCGGCGGCGGTCAGGTCCGAAATAGTCCTCATTGCGGATGAAGGGCCGGGGGACCTCGACCACGCGGGTGATGCGGTCGATGACGCCGCGCGCCGTCACCGGCTTGGCCAGGAACTCGGTCACCCCGGCGTCGCGGGCTTCCTTGACCCGCTTCTGGGTCGAGTGGCCGGTGATCATGATGACCGGGCACATCTGGTTGGGACTGTCGGGCGAGTTGCGCAGCAGGCGGGTGAAGTCGATGCCGTCCAGCGGCTGCATGGCCAGGTCGGTCATGACGATGTCAATGGGTTGCTGGCGCATTATGCTCAGCGCCTCCGCCCCGTCGTTGGCTTCGAACACCCCCGTGACGCCGATCGCCCGCATGATCTCGCCGATCAGCACACGCATGTGGTGGTTGTCATCCACCAGCAGGATTTTCAGAAGGTCGAAGCGCACGCTAGTCGCAGTCCCGGAACACTGTTCAATCAGAGCGATACGAGGCTAACCCTTTGGTCGTCAACGAAAAAGGCCGGTCGCACCGCGACCGGCCCGCAAGTTCCCGGTATGCGATTGTCTAGTTAGAATCAACGAGAACAAGTTCGGCGTCGCTGAGGGCGGTGACGCGCAACACACCCTCGTCCCTGATGGCCGCCCCGTCCCGGGTCTTGAGCGCAACACCGTTGACCTCGACCTCTCCGGCAGCCGCGACCAGATAGCCATGGCGGCCGTCAGCGAGTTCATAGGTCGCGGTCTCGCCGGCCTTGAGGGTCGCGCCCAGCACCCGGGCCTTGGCCCGGATCGGCAGCGCGTCCTTGTCGTCCAGACCGCTGGCCAGGGCCACGAACTTCCCCGACCGGTCGCCCTTGGGGAAGGGCTTGGCGCCCCAGCTGGGTTCACCGCCGCGGGTCTGCGGCTGGATCCACAGCTGGAAGATGCGGGTAGTTTCGTCTTCCAGATTGTACTCGGCGTGACGGATGCCCGAGCCGGCGCTCATCACCTGCACGTCGCCCGCTTCGGTGCGGCCGGTGTTGCCAAGGCTGTCCTGGTGGGTGATGGCCCCGCTGCGGACATAGGTGATGATTTCCATGTCGGCGTGCGGATGCGGCGGGAAACCGGACTTGGGCGCGATCTCGTCGTCATTCCAGACACGCAGGTCGCCCCAGCCCATGCGGGTGGGCTCGTACCAGTTGGCGAACGAGAAATGGTGGCGGGCGTTCAGCCAGCCGTGATTGGCATGGCCCAGCTTGTCGAAGGGGCGGTGATCAATCATGTGAGCAGTCCTGTCTGGCGGGTTGATTGCGCCATCGAGAGCCTAGATAGGAAGCCATTTTCAAAGTGCAACACCTGATGTGTCAGATTGCGTACAGAGCCGCGATTTCCGCAGCCAGCCGGCCCATCCTGGCCCGCAACTCCGGCGGCTCCAGGACCTCGACGCCGGTCCCCAGTTTCAGGAGCTCTCGCGCTGTCCAGTCGGGACTTTCCATCGGGGTCTCAACCACGCCCTCCTCCACCTCACTGATCTCAAACCCGTCCCGGCGCAGGGCATGGAGCGCGTCCGGGGTCATCTTCAGACGGGCGATGCCTTGTTTGAGGCTTTCCGCATAGTCGGCCTGGGCGCGGGCCCAATGAGCGGCCAGCTCGAAGTCGGCGGGCCTCTCGAACCCTTCTTCGGTGACCTCGGCGGCGATCACCTGTGAAGCGCGGTAGGTGCGCACCTGGCCGCTCGATCGGGCGATCAGGTACCAGGCGCCGGCCTTCAGGACGAGGCCAAGGGGTTCCAGCAGCAGGTCGACCGGACGGCGCGGCCCGTAGCGAACACTGAGCCGCCGATCCCGCCACAGGCCGTCGGCCAGCACCGTCAGCCAGTCACCGCCATCGGCCTGGCGGAACCAGCCGACCGGGTCGAGATGGATCCGCGCCTGGGCCCGCATCGCCGCCGCCCCCGGCCCCTCAGGGAGGGCAGCCAGAACCTTGAGCTGGGCGTCAGCCATCGCCTGGCCGAGCCCCAGCTGCGCCGCCGGCCCCGGCAAGCCGGCGAGGATCAAGGTATGGGCCTCCTGGTCGGTCAGCCCGGTCAGCCGGGTGCGATAGCCGTCCAGCAGGGCGAACCCGCCCCCCGGTCCCCGGTCGGCATAGACCGGCACGCCCGCCGCGCTCAGCGCATCGATGTCGCGATAGAGGGTGCGCACCGACACCTCGAACTCGGCCGCCAGCTTCTCGGCGGTCATCCGGCCACGGGTCTGCAGCAGCATGAGAATGGAGAGGAGGCGGCTCGAACGCATTTTTCGATCCTGCCCGATAAATCCTGACGAGTCCTGTCAGGTAGCCCCGCCTACGTCTCGCCTCGCATTATTTTCAGGAGGCTCTCATGACCCGCTCAGACGTTCTCGCCGCCGACCTTCCCGCGCCGGCGGCGCAACACCAGCAGATCGTCGAACTGCGCCAGTACGCCATGCGCAAGGGCCGCCGCGATGAGCTGATCGCCCTGTTCGAAGAGCGCTTCATCGAGAGCCAGGAGGCGCTGGGCTCCACGGTGCTGGGAACCTTCCGCGACCTCGACAACCCGGACCGCTTCGTCTGGCTGCGCGGCTTCGAAAGCGCCAGGACCCGCCATGACGGCCTCGACGGCTTCTATACCGGCCCGGTCTGGCAGGCGAACCGCACCGCCGCCAACGCAACTATCGCTGATTCCGACAATGTCCTGCAGCTCAACCCAGTCGGTCCCGGCTTCGATCTGTCGGGCCTGACCCGCGCCCCGGTCGGCTCCCTGGCGCAAACCACCGCCGTCATCACCGCCACCATTTGCCCCATCGCCAAAGGGCAGGAGACCGCTTTCGCCGCCCTCTTCGCCCGCGACATCGCCCCGATCCTGGCCGCCGCCGGCGCCCCGGCCATCGCCGTCTTCGCCAGCGATCCGCAGCCGAACAGCTACCCCCGCCTGCCTGCCCGCGAGGACGTCACCGCCTTCATCTGGTTCCAGGCCTTCCCGCATGCGGAGGCCCAGCGCCTGTTCGCCGACGGTCCCGGCGCCGCCCTCTGTCATGGTCTCGCCGAACACCTCACCGGGCCCCTCGAGATCCAGCGCCTGCAGCCCACCGCCCGCTCGCTGATCCAGGGCCCGCCCCTCGCCGCCGACGGTCGCAAGGACTTCGACTTCCTGTTCGGCTCCTGGCGGGTCAGGCACCGCTATCTGAAGGCCCGCCTGGCGGGCTCCAGCGAATGGCTGCCCTTCGAGGGCTGGTGCCAGTGCCGCAAGACCATGGGTGGCCTCGGCAACGTCGACGACAACCTGCTGAACAGCCCCGGGGGAGCCTACGGGGCCAGCGCCGTGCGCCGCTTCGACGAGGCGTTGAACCGCTGGTCCATCTGGTGGCTCGACGCCCGCTACCCCACTATCGACGCGCCGGTGCATGGGTGTTTCGCGGACGGCGTCGGAACCTTCATCGGCGAGGACACCCTGGACGGCAAACCCATCCTCGTCCGTTTCACCTGGTCGAAGATCACCCCCACCACCGCCCACTGGTCCCAGGCCTTCTCGCCCGACGGCGGCCGGACCTGGGAGGTCAACTGGGACATGGATTTCGAGCGGGTCAGTTGAAGGGCAGCCGGGTGACGGCCCTCCGGCCCAGCCCTTGAGTCCGGGACAGGTCGAAACCATAACCGCTCCACCGGATTGCCTCCGGTGGAGCTTTTCATGACCGACACCGCTGCCGCCGATACGCTCATCATCGCCTGCCCGGCCGATGGCGCCCTCAATCGCGTTCCCAGGACCAGGCTCGCCGCCGCCCCCAAATGCGGCGTCTGCAAATCGCCGCTCTTCGCCGGCAAGCCCGTCGAGCTCACCGCCACCAACTTCGACCGCCACGCCAGATCCTCGGACCTGCCGCTGCTGGTCGATTTCTGGGCCGCCTGGTGCGGGCCCTGTCAGGCCATGGCCCCGGCCTTCGCCAAGGCCGCCGCCCAGCTGGAACCCGCGATCCGCCTCGGCAAACTCGACACCGAGGCCCATCAGGCCATCGCCGCCCGCTACAACATCCGCTCCATCCCGACGATGATCCTGTTGCATAAGGGCCGCGAGGTTGCCCGCACCAGCGGCGCCATGCCGGCCGACGCCATCGTCCAGTGGGCGCGGGTCAATCTCCCGCAATAGCGACTCACGCGGAACGGCGCCCTGCGGCGCGCGTACTCCTTGGCGACACCAAAGGAAGCTGATGACCGCCCAGCCACCGACTGAAGGCCAACCCCAACTTCTGCGCGCCATCGGCCCGGTGCAGATGATGCTCTACGGGGCCGGCAGCATGATGGGCGCCGGCATCTATGGCCTGGTCGGCAAGGCGGCCGGGCAGATCGGCTCGGCGGTCTGGCTCTCGTTCCTGGCCGCCCTGGTCGCGGCCCTGTTCACCGGCCTCAGCTATGCCGCTCTCGGATCGCGCTATCCAAGGGCCGGGGGCGCCGCTTTCATGACCCATCATGCGTTCGGCCGGCCGCTGCTCACCCATGTGATCGGCATGGCCACCGCCTTCTCGGGCCTGACCTCCATCGCCACCGGAGCCCTGGTCATCGCCGAGAACCTGCAGCGGGCGCCGATCCTCAGCGAGGCGCCCTTGGTCCTTCTGGGTATCGGCTACATCCTGCTGATGGCCGGGATCGTCTTTCGCGGCATCCGGGAGTCGATCTGGGTCAACACCGTCTGCACCCTGATCGAGGCCGGCGGCCTGATCCTGGTCATCGTCGTCGGCGCCCGCTTCTGGGGCCAGGCGAACCTGCTGGAATTCGCCCCTTCGACCTCCGGCAACGCCGCCGTGTTCGCCCCCCTGCTGGTGCTGCAGGGCGCCGCCCTGACCTTCTTCGCCTTTGTCGGCTTCGAGGACAGCCTGAACGTCGCCGAAGAGGTCAAGAACCCGCGCATAACCCTGCCGCTGGGCATGATCCTGGCCATGGGCATCACGGCCATTCTCTACATCGGGGTGGCCGTCACCGCCGTCTCGGTCATTCCCTGGCAGACGCTGGGCGAGGCCAAGGCCCCGCTGGCCGACGTCATGCAGAAGGCCGCCCCCTGGTTTCCGGCCTGGACCTTCATCGTCATCACCATCGCCGCCGTCGCCAACAGCGCCCTGGTCAACTACGTGACCGCCTCCCGCCTCTTGTTCGGCATGGCCAGGGACGGCCGCCTGCCCTCGGCCCTGGCCAGGGTTCACAAGGCCCGGCGCACGCCCCACGTCGCCATCGGCCTGCTGCTGGCCGTCCTGATCCTGCTGGTGCTGTCGGGCGGCGTCACCCGGCTGGCAGAGGCGACGGTGCTGCTGCTGCTGACCGTCTTCGTGGTCGTCAACGCCGCCTACCTGGTCCTGAAGCACCGCAAGGATGAGCCGAGGGGCGCGTTCGAGCCGCCGATCATCGTGCCGCTATTGGGCATGCTCAGCTGCGGCGCCCTGCTGGTCGTACGGGTGAGCACCGGGAACTGGCAGGCCCCCGCCATCGCCGGCGGCATGATCCTGCTGGCGCTGGCGCTGTATGGGTTTACGCGGGTGAAGGCGGCGAAGGCGGCTTAGGCAGATTCAAGTTGAGAACATGCCCCTTGAAGGGTCGGCCCCTTCAGTCAGTGAAACCGCTGGCGCAGATCGGCGATGACCGTCTCCGCATCGACGTAGTCGTCAGCTGCGCGAGACGCCTCGATAGATCGTCGAATAGCCTCGACGTCGTCCCGGGCATCAAACTCCACCTGATCGGCCAGCGCGCTCCCGGCGACAAACTCGGCTTCCGAGATCTTCTTCATACCGAAAGCCTAGTCCCGAAAGCGTAAACCGGCGAGTCTCTAAGCCGCCGCCCGCTTCTCCCACTGCGCCCACAGCGCCGCTTCCTCCCGCTCTGCGACCTTGACGCTGGCTTCCTTCACATGGCCGAAGCCGCGGATCTTGTCCGGGATGGCGGCGATGCGGGCGGCAAGCGACAGGTGGTCGGCGTCGAGGCCGGTCAGCAGGCGGTCGAGGTTCGCTTCGTAGGAGGCGATCAGGCCGCGCTCCATGCGCCGCTCCTCGGTCTTGCCGAAGATGTCCAGGGCGCCGCCACGCAGGCCCTTCATCTTCGCCAGCATCGGCAGGACGGTGGTCAGCATCCAGCCGCCCAGCGCGATCTTCTGCGGCTTGCCGTCCGGACCCTTGGGAGCGATCAGCGGCGGCGACATCCAGATATTGGCCTTGCCGCCCTTGAACACTCCGGCCAGTTCCTTGGCGAAGCGACCGTCGGTGTAGAGGCGGGCGACCTCGTACTCGTCCTTGTAGGCCATCAGCTTGTAGAGGTTGGTCGCCACGGCCCGGGTCAGGGCCTCGGCCCCGCCGACGGCCTGCTCCGCGGCCTTCACCTGCGCCACGCGGCTGGCGTAGCGGTCGGCGTAGGCCTGGTTCTGGTAGCCGACCAGCTCGGCCGTGCGGTGGGCGATCAGCTCGTCCAGCGGCATGGTTTCGGGGGTCGGGGTGACGTCTTCCGGCAGGCCCTTGAAGGCCTCGTCGACGGCGGCTTTGCGGCCAACCTCGAAGGCCTGCATGTTGGCCTCGGCATCGACGCCGTTCAGCTTGATGGCCCGGTACATGGCGCGGCTGGAGACCGGGATGACGCCCTTCTGCCAGGCGAAGCCCAGCATGATCATGTTGGCGTAGATCTCGTCGCCCAGCTTGTGCAGCGACAGCGCCTGCGACGGACAGGCCTGATAGTCCTTCGTCGCGCCCTTGATCCGACGGGCCATGCCGGCGGTGTCGTAGCGGACGTCGCGGTTGGTGACGAAGTCGGCGGTCGGCGAGAAGTCGGCGTTGCCGAACGCCACGGTCTTCTGCTTCGAGAACAGGGCCAGGGCTTCGGGGCTGGCGGCGACCAGCAGGTCGCAGGCGATCAGCACATCGGCGCTGGCGGCCGGCACGCGGCCGCCGACGATGGTGGTCTCGGTCTCGCCGATCTTCACATGGCTGAACACCGAGCCGCCCTTCTGGGCCAGACCGGTCATGTCCACGACGCTGGCGCTGCGGCCATCGACGTGGGCGGCCATGGCCAGGAGCGAAGCGACGGTGGTGACGCCCGTGCCGCCGATGCCGGTGAACAGGATGCGGCGCACGCCGTCGACGGGCTCGAACTGCGGCAGCGGGGTCGAGTCGGCAGTGAGGGCGGGAAGTTTCTTGCCCTGCGGGTTCTCGGCGCCATCGAGGGTGATGAAGCTTGGGCAGAAGCCGTCGACGCAAGAGTAGTCCTGGTTACAGGTCGACTGGTTGATCGCCCGCTTGCGGCCGAACTCGGTGTTCTTGGGCTCGACCGACACGCAGTTGGATTTCTTCGAACAGTCGCCGCAGCCCTCGCAGACCAGCGGGTTGATGAACACCCGGGTCGTCGCCTTCGGCATCAGGCCGCGCTTGCGGCGGCGGCGCTTCTCGGTGGCGCAGGTCTGGTCGTAGAGAAGGACGGTGACGCCCTCCGTCTCGCGCAGCGACTTCTGGACCGCGTCCAGCTCCTTGCGCGGGTGAACTTCGACGTTGGGAGCGAGATCGGTCACGCCCTCGTAGCGCTCGATCTCGTCGACGACGATGACCGTCTTGGTCACCCCCTCGGCCGCCAGCTGGCGGGTGATCTGGGCGGGGGTGTAGCCGCTCTCGGCGGTCTGGCCGCCGGTCATGGCCACGGCGTCGTTGAACAAGAGCTTGTAGGTGATGTTGGCCCTGGCCGCGATCGCGCCCCGGATCGCCAGCGAGCCGGAGTGGTTGTAGGTGCCGTCGCCGAGGTTCTGGAAGACGTGCTTTTCGGTGGTGAAGGGCGAAGCCCCCACCCAGGTCAGCCCCTCGCCGCCCATGTGGGTGTTGAGGTCGGTCATCGGGTCGTTGAACCCGGCCATGTAGTGACAGCCGATGCCGGCCAGGGCCCGGCTGCCGTCCGGCACCCGGGTCGAGGTGTTGTGCGGGCAGCCTGAGCAGAAGAAGGGTTTGCGCTGCTGGTCGGACGCCAGGCTGATGGCGGCGACGCCGGCGGCCGAGACGCGGTCGAGGTAGGCGGATGCGCGCTCACGGGCGGGACCGGCCGGCAGACGGCTGTAGAGGTCGAGCGCGATGGCGGCCACGGTCAGGCTGCCGGTGTCCTCCATCAGCCGGTCGCCCTGCTCGTTGAACTTGCCGACGATGGTCGGCCGGGCATGGGCGGGCAGGTCGTAGAGAGCGGCGCGGGCCTGGGGCTCGATCAGCGCCCGCTTGTGCTCGATGACCATCAGGGTCTCGAGACCGGCGGCGAAAGCGCGCAGGCCCTGCGGCTCCAGCGGCCAGGGCATGCCGACCTTGTAGATCGAGATGCCCATGGCGGCGGCTTCATCGAGGGTGATGTTCATCGCCTGGAAGGCTTCGAGCACGTCCTTATAGGCCTGCCCCTGGCAGACGATGCCGAGGCGCGGCTGACGCGCCGCGAGGACCACCCTGTCGATGCCATTGGCGCGGGCGAAGGCGAGCGCGGCCGGGAGCTTGTGGTTGCGGAGACGGGTCTCCTTCTCCAGCGGCTGGTCCTTGGTGCGAATATGCAGGCCGCCGGGGGGCATGGGGAATTCGGGGATGACGTGGTGGTGGCGGTCCAGCGACACGTCGATGGTGACGCCGCTGTCCATGGTGTCGGCCAGGGCGATCATGCCGACCCAGAGGCCGCTGAAGCGCGACATCGAAATGCCGAGCAGGCCGTAGTCCAGCACCTCCTGCACGTCGGCCGGCGACAGCACCGGCATCTCGAAGTCCTGGAAGGCGAACTCCGACTGGCTGGGCAGGGTCGAGGATTTGCAGTTATGGTCGTCGCCGGCGATGGCGAGGACGCCGCCCTTGGGCATGACGCCGGCGAAGTTGGCGTGCTTGAAGACATCGCCCGTCCGGTCGACGCCCGGCGCCTTGCCGTACCACAGGCCGTAGACGCCATCGAATTTTGCGCCGGGGAACAGGTTGGCCTGCTGGCTGCCCCAGACGGCGGTCGCCGCCAGATCCTCGTTGAGGCCTTCCTGGAAGACGACCTCGTGGGCGGTGAGCAGTTTACGCGACCGCGCCGCCTGCTGGTCGAGGCCGCCGAGCGGGCTGCCGCGGTAGCCGGAAACATAGCCCGCCGTGTTCAATCCATCGCGCACATCGAGGCGCCGACGGTCGAGCATGACCCGGATCAGCGCCTGCACGCCGGTGATGAAGGCACGACCGTCTTCGAGGAGATATTTGTCGTCCAACGTCACTTCTGAGTGGCGCATTGAAAAATCTTTCCTGCGGGGAGGGCTAGTTCGCTTGCAAGATCATATAAGTCCGGAGAAAATGTTTGCCAAAGCCATGCCCGTACAGGGGCATGAGTCGGCAAGAACGGGGCCGTTTTCGGCCCTCCAGGGGGAACAATAGTTTGTCTGAGCCTCTCGACGCAGTTGACGCAAAGATTCTCGATCTGATCCAGCACGACGCCGGGCTGTCGGTGGCCGAGATCGCGGAGCGCGTCGGCCTCAGCTCGAGCCCCTGCTGGCGCCGCATCAAGCGCCTGGTGGACGCCGGCGTCAACCAGCGCCGGGTCACCATCCTCGACCGTGAACTGCTGGGCCTGGCCTTCGAGGTGTACTGCACCGTCAAGCTCTCCCTTCCGACCAAGGAAAACCTTGAACGCTTCGAAAGCTCCGTCTTGAAGTGGCCGGAAGTGGTGCAATGCGCCACGGTGACCGGCGCCGCGGACTATGAGATGCGCATCGTCACCCGCGACATGCACGCCTTTGACGACTTCCTGCGCGACAAGATCCTGTCGCTGGGCCTCGTCTCCAACATCGAAAGCCGCATCGTCATCCGCGGCGTCAAGAACAGCACCGCCGTGCCGCTGGGCCTGGTCAGCCCCTATGTGAGCCCGCACGGCTAGCATTACCGATCGTTAGTTTGCAGAGCGTCGTTTGGTGACGCACGCTCCCCTCCGAACTGGGGAGCTCACCATGATCCGCGCCGTCAGCCTGACCCTGGCCGCCGTGCTTTGTCTGGCGGCCAGCGCCCCGGAGAGCCGGCTCGAGCAGTCCTTGCGTCTGCGCAAGGAAGCCGGCGTGGCGGCCCAGGCCAATGATATCGCCAAGGCCGAGACCCTGCTGGAATCGGCTCTGGCGCTTTATCCGACCAACCCCGGCGCCCTGCTTCGCCTGGCCCGCGTCGAAGTCGCTGTCGGCAAGCTGGACGAGGCGACCGCGCATCTGGCGGCCTATGCCGAGCTGGGGCTGACCTGGGACATCGCCGGCGACAAGGCCTTGTCCGCCCTTCTCGCCCACGCCCCCTTCGCGGCGGTCCTTGCCACTCTGACCGCCAACGCCCAGCCGCCGGCGGGGCTTGGCCCGCCGACCGAGCTGGCGGTCCTCGGAAGGCCCGGCGACATCTACGAGGGCCTCGCGTTCCATAACGGCGACTGGTTTGTCAGCAGCGTCACCCGACATACCGTCCTGCGGGTTCGTGGCGGCCAGCCGCAGCCCTTCCTGCAAGCCGACGCCGAAACTGGCGGCCTGTTCGGCCTGGCGGTCGACGCCGATCGCGGCGTGCTCTGGGCCGCCGAGGCCAGCGGCCCGGACATTCCGGGAGCCAGGGCCGGCGCGACAGGTAGCGCGCTGCTGGAAATCGACCTCGATACCGGGGCCATCCGCGGCCGATTTCCGGCGGTCGGAGCCGGCCAGTTGGGGGATGTGGTCGTTGGCCCTGACGGCGTGGTCTACGCCAGCGACAGCGTCGGAGCCGGTCTGTGGCGGTTGCCTCCCAACGGCAAGGCGATGGAGCGGTTCGTGACTTCCGCCGAGCTGCGCTCGCCGCAGGGTCTGGCGATGTGTGATCGATACAGTCTTGTCGTCGCTGATTATTCCTCCGGCCTGCATCGCCTCGATCTGACCACCGGCGCGCTGGAGGCCATCGGCGGTGTGCCGACAGCCCTTGCCGGCACCGACGGCTTCTTCGCCATGACCGACTGGCGCACAGCCCCGACGGCGAAGGCCGGACGGCTTTTCATGGCCACCCAGAACGGCGTCTCACCCGAGCGGCTGCTGTCCGTGCGGCTGGGCCCGGACTGCAGGAGGGTCACCGATACCCATGTCCTCGCGGCCAACACGCCGGGGGTCGGCGATTTGACCCTGGGTGTGGCCTCTCCAGGCTGGATCGCCTTTATTGCCAAGGGCGGCTGGGCGGGCTTCGGCGCGGACGGCAAGCCACTGAAGGACGCCGCGCCAGAGGCGCCGCGCATCCTGGCCATCGAACGACCGACCGACCATTGAACCCCAAGGCGCGCTGAGGGGTTTCCACTGCAGGAGATTCCGAGATGCTCAAGAACCTGCCGTCCATCCTCGGCCACGTCCTGCAGGGCGTGCGGCCGGGCCTGGAGAAGGTGCTCTACCACGACCCGGCCCTCACGGCCGTGCCCGAGACCGTGACTTTGGAGAGCGCCGCCTTCGACGCGCCCAACCTGCCCCAACGGTTCACCGCGGATGGCGAGGGTCTGTCGCCGCCCTTCGCCTGGAAGGGCGTTCCGGCCGGGGCGGTGTCCCTGCTGCTGGTCATCGAGGACGCTGACAGTCCGACGCTCAATCCCCTGGTCCACGCCATCGCTTACGACCTGCCCCCGACCGACGGCATCCTGAAGGAAGGGGCCATCGCCACCGGCGACCAGAGCCATCTGCACACCGGCCTCAACAGCTTCCTGGGCAGCGGTTATCTGCCGCCTGATCCGCCGCCCGGCCACGGGCCGCACCACTACGTCGCCCAGATCTACGCCCTCGACGCCGCCAGCGGCTTCAACGGCCCGCCGGGCCGGCCGCAGGTGCGCGAGCTTCTCCACAAGCACGCCATCGCCCGCGGCATGATCTGCGCCACCTACGTGCGCCACTAATCCCAAGGTTCGGGTTGCGCCGGATCGCCGGCTGGGCGAGGTGTGCTCCAAGCGGAGGACATCATGATCGAACTCGTCATCGACCAGCGGCGCAAGGATCTGGGCGGCTTCGAGGTGGGACGCGTCCTGCCCTATGCGCCGCACCGCATGGTCGGCCCCTTCATCTTCTTCGACCACATGGGACCGGCGCAGTTCCAGCCGGGATTTCCGCGCACCGTCGACGTGCGCCCCCACCCCCATATCGGCCTCTCGACCCTGAGCTACCTGTTCGAGGGGTCGATGACCCACCGCGACAGCGTCGGCAGCGAGATCGTCATCCGGCCGGGTGAGGTGAACTGGATGACGGCCGGCAGCGGCATCACCCATTCCGAACGCTTCGAAGAGCTGCGGGCCGATGGCGGCCGGATGGACGGCATCCAGACCTGGCTGGCCCTGCCGACCGAGTCGGAAGAGGCCGCGCCGGCCTTCAGTCACCACGAGGGCAATGACGAACTGCCCTTCTACCAGGAGGGGGGATTGAGCGCCCGCCTGGTCGCCGGCAAGGCGTTTGGCGCTGATGCGAAAGTGCCAGTCTTCTCCCCCCTCTTCTATGTCCATTGGGAACTAGCCACCGGGGCCAAGGCCGCCCTGCCGGCCGAGTATCCCGAGCGCGCCGCCTATGTCGCCAAGGGCAGCGTCGAGATCGATGGCCGCACCATCGGGACCGGCCAGATGGCCGTCTTCCAGCCCGGCGGCACCATCGCCTTCACGGCCCTGGAACCCAGCACGGTCATGCTGTTGGGCGGAGAGCCCGTGGGTCCGCGCTTTATCGACTGGAACTTCGTCTCCTCCAGCAAGGAGCGCATCGATCAGGCCAAGGCCGATTGGCGGGCAGGGCGTATGAAACTGCCCGACCTCGACCATGACGAGTTCATCCCCCTGCCCGAGCCCAGCCCGCCGGCCAACCCGTTGTCGTGATCAACGCCCGCCTTGCCATCGCCTCAGTTGCGAGTCATTCTCAATACCTGACGTGCGTCCGGAGGCGAGCATGGTGTTCCAGGCGATAGGCGCTTGCGCCCTGATGAGACTGATGCGGGTGGACCGCCGGGAGGTGGAGACCGACTGGCTGCTGTTCGGGCCCACCGACGCCGCGGTGGTCGAGGCGGAGGCGGACGAGGAGCCGCCTTTCCTGCTGGCCGCCGAATAGTCAGCCCTTCAGGGCTTTGCGGGCTGCCAGGCCATATTCGATGCCCGTCCAGACGGTGACGGCGGCGGCCAGCCACAGGGACAGGTCGATGCCAAGACTGACCGGGCCCGTCATCCAGCCCGGCTGGGTCAGGCGCAGCAGGGCGGCGGCCAGGGCGACCAGCTGCAGGGTGGTCTTCCACTTGGCCAGCACCGTCACCGGCAGGCGCAGGCCGCGGGGAGCAAGCACCTCGCGCAACGCACTGATCGAGAACTCCCGGAACAGGATCAGGCCGCCGGTCAGGGCCGCGACATGGTCGCCGTTGATGGCCAGGCCGACGATGGCGCCGGCTACCAGAACCTTGTCGGCGATCGGGTCGAGAATGGCCCCGGTCAGGCTCTCGACCTGGTACTTGCGGGCCAGCCATCCGTCGAGGAAGTCGGTGACCCCGGCGATGACAAAGCCCCAGAAGGCGAACCACAGCAGCGGCGGCCCGGACGTCGGCATCGTCACCCCGGCCAGCAGGGCGAGAAAGACCAGCAGGGTCAGGACCAGTCGGGCCAGGGTGATGATGTTGGGAACGTGCTTCATGATCTCACCCTAACGCATGGCGGAAGAAAACCGTCACCAGCGACGAACCGGGCTGGGCGAAACAGATATACCGCCGCCCCAGGGCTGGACCGGGGTCGCGCCGGCCAGGGCCTCGAAGGCGGCGATGAAGTCGGCTTCTTCGATCAGATCGGGAGCCTGGAAGTAGCTGACAGTCAGGCCGGCGGTGAGGGCGTCGATGACCTTGACGAAGCGCTCGGCCGGCATGGGCAGGGCCCCTGTCGGCACAAGCCGGGCAAAGCCGGCCGCCATGCTGCGCCAGCCTTCGGCGGTGGCCTCGGCACGGGCGTGGAGCAGGTCCGGGCGGGTCATCAGATGCAGCTGGATGGCGGCGTTCAGCGCGCGGCGGTCCAGCCGGCTCCGGGCATGGGCGAATACCGCTTGGCCCAGCAGGCGCATCTGCACCTTCAGCGCCGCCCCCGGCTGAAACTGCACGGATACCGGCGCGGTCTCCAACTGCATGACGGTGATGAACAGGGCGTCGCGGCTCTCGAAATTGCCGTGGAAGGCGCCGCGGGTCATGCCGGCCCGCGCGCAGATCTCGTCCAGCGAGGCCCGATCCCAGCCCTTCTCGGCGATCAGTTCGGCTGCCGCTGAAGCCAGGGCCCGACGCGTGCGGGTCCGCTTGTCGCCCCTGGGACGGACGGCGGAGGCGAGAGAATCAGCGGTCATCGAACGAAAATACGCATTGGTATTTTCATTTGCTATCGATCTGTCTTCAGCAGGGGCGCGTTGAGACTGCTGACGAACCCGATTGATCCGGCCCCGCCGCTCGCCTCATCACAGCAACCAGTCCCCCTCGCCCTTCGGCGGCTCGGCCGGCATCGGGCTTGGCAGTCCGATGAAGTCGGCCGCTGACAGACTGGTCGAGAGCACGCCGGTCAGGATGACATAGCCGCCGTCGGCGAAGATGATCTTCGCCCCGGCCGCCAGCTGGCTGATCGAGCTGTAGACGCCGCCGTAGCCGGAGATG
>JANPKF010000614.1:0-1586 GCA_031425895.1 Caulobacteraceae bacterium
GCGAAACCCAGCGGGCTCCGGCGATGTAGGCGGTCTCGGTGCCCGTCACTCCCAGCAGCTTGTCGCCTTCGACCGCCTCGGGGAATTCCACCCTGCGCAGCGTAACCTGCACAGGGCCGGCGACCGCCACAGCAGGAGCAGACGCCGCAACGCCGCCAAAACGGTAGGTCTGCACCGGCTCCGGCGTCGACAGCAGGGCGCAGGCCGACAGGGTCACCGCCGTCAGTGCGAGAACGGTCGGGCGCATCAGCGAAAATCGGTTCATGGCTGGACCTCCATTTCCTTGGTGGGCGCGCGACCGATGAAATCGCGCGGACTGGACCGGACCTCGTCGACGAGCCCCTCCAACGACCGCGTCGCATCCTCCAGCGCCTGGATCGACTGCTGCAGTTGCGGCAGGCCGGTCGTGGCGAACTCGTTCAGTGGCGCTTCGACATTGGTCGCGGAGCGGTTGATCGAGGCCACCGCCGCCCGCGCCTCTTCCGCCGCAGCGCTGATGTTGGCCACGGCCTCACGCCCGTCGCCTTCAATGATCCCGCGCGTGCTGACGGCCAGGGCCTCGAACTCGGCGACGGCAGAATTGGCCTTGGTCAAGGCCTGTTCCAACTGTTCCAGCATGCCCTTGCGGGCCTCCAGCTCGGTGGTCAGGGCCTCGACGTTCTTCAGGCTGGTCGAGAAGGAGCGGACATTGTCGTCCGACAGCACCCGGTTGATCCGGTTCAACGCGTCAACCGTCTGAGCCAGCACCGTGCCGGAGCCGCTGAGCAGTTCGGCGATCGGCGACGGCTGGCTCTGGATCACCGGCACGACATTGGCGGGGTACTGGGTCTTCAGGACCGCGCTCTGCGGATTGCCCGCGGTGATCTGGATATAGTTCAGGCCGGTGATGCCCTGCGGTTCCAGCTGTGCCCGCGAGGTGACACGGACCGGCGTGGTCGCGTCGACGCGGATACGCGCGATGACCTGATCGCCCTTTTCAGGGTCGAGGTTCAGGTCGGTGACCTCGCCGACGCGGATGCCGTTGAAATGCACCTCGCCGCCCTCCGACAGGCCACGCACGGGGCCATAGAAGACGATGTCATAGACGTCGTAGTCATTGTTGAACTGCAGGCGGGCCAGCCAGATCACGAACACCGCCAGTGCCGCCATGAGGGCGATGGTGGCGATGCCGACGGCGGCATAGTGGGCATCTCGTTCCATCTCGTCCGCTCTCCTCAGGCGGCCTTGTCGGCTGCGCGTCCGCGCGGCCCAAGGAAATATTCCCTGATCCAGGGATGGTCTGAACGCTCCAGCTCCTGAACCGTCGCCTTGGCGACGATGTGTTTGTCGGCCACGACCGCAACCTTGTCGGTGATGGCGTAGAGGCTGTCGAGATCGTGGGTTATCATGAAGACGGTCAGGCCCAGGTCATCCGAAAGCTGACGGATCAGGGCGTCGAAGGCCGCCGCCCCGATCGGGTCCAATCCCGCCGTCGGTTCGTCGAGGAACAGAAGCTCCGGATCCAGCGCCAGCGCGCGGGCCAGTCCGACCCGTTTGCGCATGCCGCCCGACAGTTCGGCGGGCTTGAGATGGTGCGCCTCCGGTTT
>JANPKF010000615.1:0-1628 GCA_031425895.1 Caulobacteraceae bacterium
GGCTCGCCGAACTGACCCAGGCGATGATGGCCGAACGCCGCGCCAGCCACGCGGCCTCCTCGATCGGCGACCTTGTCGCCCAGTCGACCCAGATCAGCACCAGCACGGTCACCGACGTTTTCACCGTCGCCCGGGCGGTGATGTCGCCGTTCCCGACCGCAACCCTGAAGATGCGGGTGACCTCGATCGTCGCCGACTCCTCGGTGGTGCCCAAGGTGGCCTGGAGCCAGGGCGACGGCCTGACCGCGCTAGGGGCCAACACCACCCAGACCGTGCCCACCGGCCTGCTGACCGCGGCCGGCGACAGCGTCATCCTGTCGGAAGTGCAGTACAGCTACGACTCGCCGGTCGACTACTTCGTGCCCAACGCCGTGGTCTTCAACAAGAAGTTCTACCTGCGGCCGCGCAAGTCCGACGTCGTCGCCAAGGTCAACTGACCCGCGCGGTCAGCGGACTTTCAGCGACCGGCCGGCCATCCAGCATCGATACCGGCCGCACGCCGATCAGGCTGTTGGTCAGGAACAGGCCCTCGGCCCCGTCCAGAGCCTCTCTGCCCGCACGCACCTCGTCAACGGCGATTCCCTGTGCCCGCGCCCGGGCCATGACGACGCCGCGCATGATCCCGTCCAGCACGCCGCACTCGAGCGCCGGCGTCAGCAACCGGCCATCCCTTGCCCAGAACAGGTTGGCGGCCGCCGCGCAGGCCAATTCGCCGGCCGTGTTGAGCATCAGGGCCTCGGCCCCGCCGGCTTCGCGCCGGGCCAGGACGTTGTCCAGATAGCTGAGGGTCTTCAGACGCGAGGTGGGCGAGTGGTCGTTGCGGCGGACACTGACCGTGACCAGCCGGGCAGGACCAACCGGCGCTGGCGAGGCGCTGGCGACGGCGAACAGCCGAAGTTGAGCCTGGGCTGGCCGGTCGAGGCCCCGGCCGCCCGAGCCGGCCGTCAGGGTCAGGCGCACGGCTGCGCGGCTTAGGCTGGCGTCCTCCACCGCCCGTTCACACAGGCGCCGGGCCGCCGCGCCGTCCGGCGCGGGCAGACCCAGCGTCGCGCAACCGGCCGTCAGCCGCGCCAGGTGGGCCTCCCAGTGCTCAAGAGCCCCGCCCCGCGCCAGCAGGGTCTCGAACAGACCGTCGCCGAGCAGCAGGCCCCGATCATCATGCGGCACGGTCATGTCAGAGCTCTCAAGAGGGCGCCGATCTTGGCTTCGGTCTCCAGCCGCTCGGCGCGGGGATCGCTGTCGGCGACGATACCGGCCCCGGCCCGCGCCTCAATCCGCCAGCCGTCCCCTCTCCGGGCAAAGGCGGCGGTGCGGATCAGGACGCTGCTGTCGAAGGCGCCATCCACCCCGGCCCAGAACAGCGAGCCACAATAGGGGCCGCGCGGCGGCTCCAGCTCGGCGATGATCTTCATCGCCTGCACCTTGGGCGCGCCGGTCACCGAGCCTGGCGGGAAGGCGGCGCGCAGCAGGTCGATCGCGGTCAGGCCCGGCGCCAGGCGCGCCGTCACCGTCGAGACCAGATGGTGGACATTGGCGAAACTCTCGACCGCGAACAGCTCCGGCGTCGCCACCGTGCCGGCCGGACTGACCCGCGCCAGGTCGTTGCGCATCAGGTCGACGATCATCAG
>JANPKF010000616.1:0-2427 GCA_031425895.1 Caulobacteraceae bacterium
TTCCTGCGCGGGCTTCAAGATCGGGCTGGCGGTGGCCTTTCCGGGGGACCGCACCCGCCTGGATGCGGCTTCAGAGGCGGGCCGGGCCAGCGGCGGGGCGATGATCGGGGTGGTGCTGATGCTGCTGATCGCCGGTATCCTGGAAGGGTTCGGTCGCCAGCTGATCACCTCGGACGTGGCGCGCTATGCCATCGGCATCGGCTCAGGCGTGTTGTGGCTGAGCTATTTCTATCTGCCGCGTCGTCAGAAGGGGCTGATCAATGTCCGCCTATGACGTCACGGCCCGGGCCGAGGCGGCGCTGCGGCGCTCGCTGATCACGCCCGAGGGCATCGATCTCAACCTGCGTATCGGCGACACCGGCCAGCGGATCGGGGCCTTCCTGATCGACTGGACGCTGCAGATGCTGGTGATCGCCGCCTTCTGGATCGGCATGGCCTGGACCTGGGGGGCGATGGGCGGAAAGAACGCCCAGCACATCGAGATCATCGCCCTGCTGGGCTCCTTCGTCCTGCGCAACGGCTGGTTCATCGGCTTCGAGCTGTCGCCCCGGGCGGCGACCATCGGCAAGCGGGTGATGGGCCTGCGCGTCGCCGCCCGTGATGGTGGCCGGCTGACCGCCGAGGCCGTGGTGGCGCGCAACGTCATGCGCGAGATCGAGTTCGCGGCGCCGGTCAGCTTCCTGCTGATGGGCAGCCTGGCGGGCGGGGCCGACGGACTGTTGATGCTGCTGATGGCGATCTGGACGGGGATTTTCCTGCTCTTCCCGCTGTTCAACAGGGACCGGCTGCGGGCCGGTGACCTGATCGCCGGCACCTGGGTGGTGCGGGCCCCCAAGCGCACCCTGTTGCCGGATCTTTCCGAGACCGAGGCCAGCGGCCATATCACCTTCACCGACGCCCAGCTGGCCGCCTACGGGATCAAGGAGCTGCATGTGCTGGAGCAGGTGCTGCGCACCCGCGACCGCAAGACCATGACGGCCGTGGCCGACCGTATCCGCCGCAAGATCGACTGGATCGCCGGGACCGAAGAGAACGACGAGCAGTTCCTGCAGGCCTACTACGCCGCCCTGCGCGCTAGGCTGGAGCAGCGAATGCTGTTTGGGCACCGGCGCAAGGACAAGTTCGACAAGGCCTAGGGCTCGCCCAGGACGCAGCGGCCGCGCGCCCAGGCAAGGTCCGCCTCTATGCATTCCGCCTCGGTGAGCGGCGGCTTCCAGGTCACGACGACCACCACCGTTGTGACCAGCAGCGCCAGGAAGAGCAGGGCGGCAATGACGAGTTTCATGCGCCGAGGCTAACCGAGTTCCCGGGGCGCCACCCGTGAGGATTCAGTTCAGATCGACTGGCCGTCGTCTACCGTCACGACGCTGCCCGTCACCGACTTCGACGCATCCGAAGTCAGCCAGCTGATCACCGGGTCGAGATCCTCCTGGACCATCAGCCGACGGCGGGGGAAGCCGGCGATCTGCTTCAGGCCGCCTTCGCTGCCGAACCACTCGGCGTTCAGTTCGGTCTCGATGTAGCCGGGGCAGACGACGTTGACGTTGATGCCCTTGCCCGCCCATTCGCGGGCCAGGGTCTTGCCCATGTGCGCCACCGCCGCCTTGGAAGCGCAGTAGGCGGCCAGGCCCGGCAGCACCTTGTGGGCCCCGATCGAGGCGATAATGACGATGCGGCCGCGGCCGGTGTCCTTCGACCCGGCGGCCATCATGCGTTTGGCGCCTTCGCGGACCGTCAGGAAGGCGCCGGTGACGTTGATGTCCAGGACCGTGCGGAAGTCCTCGACGGGCAGGTCGACGGCCATGCCCTCGTTGTTCATGCCGGCGTTGGCGATGACGGTGTCGATGGGACCAAGCTGCTCTTGCGCGGCCGCGAAGGCGGCGATGACGCTGGCTTCGTCCTGCACGTCCATGGGATACGCGGCGGCGGTCCCGCCGGTGGCCTGAATCTCACTGACCAGGTCGGCGAGGCGGTCGGTGCGGCGGGCGCAGACGGCGACCCTGGCTCCGGCGGCGGCGAGCAGGACGGCGAAGCGACGGCCGAGGCCCGAAGAGGCGCCGGTGATCAGGACGGTGCGGCCGGCGTGGGTCTGGTCGGTCATGGGTGTCTCCTCGTTGGCAGGGCTTTGCCCGCCTTCCGCAAGGTTCGGCAAGAGGTCAGGTCACGCCGGTCGGCAGGCCATCCAGGCTGAGGCTGTTCTTCTCGGCCCGGTACTCGGCAAGGCCGTCCTCGCCCTTGGCTTCCGCCCAGCGGATCAGGCTGTCGCGTTCGCTCTGGTACTCATAGAGCGGCACGCCGAAGCCGCAGGAGGTCTGCACCAGATCGACATCGAGCCGGACGATCTGGCGGGCGCCGGGCGGCTCCTGGCCGTAAAAGGCGGAGGTAAGGAGGGCGGCGTAGGCTTCGCCGCCGCGCGGCAGGATTTCG
>JANPKF010000617.1:0-6478 GCA_031425895.1 Caulobacteraceae bacterium
CAGCCGTTCTTTCAAGCTCATGGCGCGGACGCACCGTCCTTTTCAGAGGCCGGGGCGGCGTCGGTCTTCACGATAACCACCGGCTCCTTCAGGCCCCGCCAGATCAGCCAGGCTCCGCCGATCAGCATCGGCAGCGACAGCATCATGCCCATGGTCACGCTGCCGCCCATCCCGAACAGGTCGTTGAGGAAGCTGTCGGGCTCACGCACGGTCTCCAGCGACACCCGCACCAGGCCATAGCCGGCCAGGAACAGGCCGGCGATGACGCCGCGCCGCTGCAGCCACAGCTTGGAGTGAGTGGCCCAGCGCAGCACCAGGAACAGCACGATGCCTTCCAGCGCCGCCTCATAAAGCTGGCTTGGATGGCGCGGGAAGCCGTCGGCGCCGGGGAAGATCACCCCCCAGGGCATGGCCGTCGGCCGGCCCCACAGTTCGCCGTTGATGAAGTTGGCGATCCGCCCGAAAAACAGGCCGATCGGCACCGCCGGGGCGACCAGGTCGCCCAGCTTCAGAAGGTCGATCTTCGCACTCCGCGCGAAGAAGAAGACCGCCGTGATCACCCCCAGCAGACCGCCGTGGAAGCTCATGCCGCCCTGCCAGATCTTGAGGATCTCGCCCGGGTTCTCCCAGATCAGGTGCGGCTGGTAGAACAGCACATAGCCGAGGCGCCCGCCCAGGATGATGCCGATGGTCACCCACAGGATCAGGTCGTCGATCTGCACCGGGGTCGCGGTCGGCGCCTGGCCGCCCCAGAGCCTTGGGTTGCGGACCAGGCTGACGGCATAGCGCCAGCCCAGCAGGATGCCGGCCACATAGGCCAGGGCGTACCAGCGGATCCCGAAGGTCCCGCCAAACAGCTCGAAGGTCCAGCCGCCCACGTAGGGGCTGATGTCAGGGAAGGGCACGACAGTTAACCTCGCTAAGCGCGTTCCGATAAGTGGGCCCGGTTATCGGATCAAACGCGCGACCACGAAAGAGCACGAAACTGGGGATCAGTCGTCTAATCCCCTTCGCATTCATGAATCGTTTCCCATATGAATGAGGTCATGCATACCCAGAACCCTTTCCTCGACGAGATCGCCAAGCTGACCACGGCCGCGGCGGGCCTCGCCCAGGCCGCCGGCGAGGAAGCCAAGGCCGCTTTCCGCGCCCAGGGCGATCGTTTCGCCGCCGAACTCGACCTGATCCGCCGCGACGAATTCGAGGCCCTCAAGGCCGAGATCGCCGCCCTGCGCGCCGAAGTCGCCGCCCTCAAGGGTGCGGCGCCGGCAACGCCTGAAGGCGAGTAGCGCTCCCGCTCCGAAAGAAGCGGTTGTGACCTCGTAAACGAACAGGACTAGGGTCTGGATGTGCAGGTGATTCGGGGGGGAGTTTCCCCCGTAGCCCGCCCTCCAAAGGACGGTAAGACCGATGGACATTTCACCTCCCGAAGACGACGAAGCCTTCATGGCGCTCGACCCGCTCGAGGTGGTCGAACACGTGCTCTCGGCGGAAAACCTGGCCTTCGACCGCACCGAGGACGGCGACCTCGCCTTCTCGCTGGCCGGCGACTGGAAGGACTACGAACTGTGGTTCGCCTGGCGCCCGGAGGCGGAATGCCTTCAGCTCTGCCTCAGCATCGACCTGAAGGCCGGCAAGGAAACCCGCGGCAAGGCCTGTGACCTCGCCAACCTCGTCAACCAGCGCCTCTGGCAGGGTCATTTCGAAATCTGGGCCGATGACGGCGAGGTGGTCTTCCGCCACGCCATGGGCCTGTTCGGCGCCGAACGCCCGACCCCCGCCCAGACGGCGGCGATGATCGACGTCGCCATGGAAGCCGCCGACCGCTTCTACCCGGCCTTCGACTTCCTGCTGGCCGGCGCCAAAACGCCGGAAGAGGCGATGGCCGCCTGCATGTTCGAGACGGTCGGCAGAGCCTAGGGTTCCCACGGAGAAGGGCTCGCGCCCTCCCTCCCCTTCATGGGGAGGGTAGACGCGCAACGCGCGTCGGGTGGGGAAGTCGGATGCAGCGCAACGGCGCCTCCGACCCCGCTCCCCAATCCCATCTACCTGCGCCTGACCCATACTTCCCCACCCTGCGGGGCTTTCGCCCCGCTGTCCCTCCCCATAAAGGGGAGGGAGGATCAGCGCACAGGACCTCCCCATGACCCCCATCCTCATCCTCGGCGTCGGACGTATGGGCGGCGCCATGATCGAGGGCTGGCGGCGGGCCGGGACCTTCGTGCCCGACGATCTCTACATCCGTGACCCGAGCCCCGGTGGCGCCGATCTCTCCGGCATGCACCTCAATCCGCCGGACACTGACCTCGGCCAGTGCCGGACGGTGATCCTCGCCGTCAAACCCCAGGTCTGGCGCGAAGCCGCAGCCCACGTCGCCCCCTACCTCTCCCCCGACGCCGTCGTCGTCTCCATCGCCGCCGGCGTTCGCGCCGTCGATATCGCCGAGGTCTTCGGAGGCCTGCGCGTGGCCCGCGTCATGCCGACCACCGCCGTCGCCATCAACCAGGGCACAGCCAGCGTCTGCGCCGCCGACCCCCAGGCCCGGGCCCGCGCCCACGCCCTGTTCGACCCCCTCGGCCGGGTCGTCGAGATCGCCGACGAGGACCTGATGCACGCCGCCACCGCCGTCAGCGGTTCCGGCCCCGCCTACCTCTATGCCTTCACCGAAGCCCTCGAAGCCGCCGGCATCGCCGCCGGCCTGACCCCCGAGGCGGCCGCCACCCTTGCCCGCTCCACCCTGACCGGCGCCGCCGCCCTGATGGCTTCGGGCGATACCCCGCCCGCCGACCTGCGCCGCCAGGTCACCTCGCCCGGCGGCACCACCCAGGCGGCGCTGGAGGTGCTGATGGGGCGGGAGGGTCTCGAGCCGCTGCTCAAACAGGCGGTCGCCACCGCCGTTTCGCGTTCTCGCGAACTGGGCTGAATTTTACCCGGTATAAATCCAAAAGCCCCGGCGGGCGGCATCCATCCCGGTCGCCGCCGCGTAGGTCGCCGGCGGCACAATCCTGGCTACATTCACAGCATCGGCGCCTACGCGGCGCCTACGCCCGGGGCTACATTCAGGCGCCCCCGCACCACGCTCAAGGCACGGAAATTATTCAGTTATCCCGGTGTTGTGCCGGTCGACAGCCGGTTGGCGTGGTATAATGCCTCCGCTTCGATCGCCCCCAAGCCTTGATCCTGCCGTCCCCCCCTGCCAAGCAGGGCCCTCACAGCGAGGGCCGACGATGGACAACCCCTTCACCGCTCACCCGCGCGCCGTGGGCGAGACTTACAGCCAGCATTTCCGCGCCTCCTGGGGCGTAGGCCTGACGTTGCTGGCGGCGGGGCTGGCCTGTCTGGTCCACGGCCTCTGCCCGGCCCTGTTCAAGACCACCGGCAGCCGCACCATCTACGCGCTCAACGCCAAACTCACCGGCCGCAAGCCGGATGGCGCGGGCTACGGGGACTGGACAGGGGCCGGAGTTTAGCGGCTTCCCCGTTCGTGCGTGCTTCGACACGCGCCCTGCGGCCGCTACTCAGCATGACGAAGATTGTTGAGCGCCCACCCTGTTCGTCATCCTGAGTAGCCTCACGCAGTGAGGCGTGTCGAAGGACGCACCCTAATTACCGCGCCTTCTCCGCCGCGATCCACCGGTCGACCCGCTGCTCCAGCAGGTCCATCGGCAACGGTCCGGCCAGCAGCACCGCGTCATGGAATCGGCGCACGTCGAACTTTTCGCCGAGTTCCGTCTCCGCCCTGGCCCGCACCTTCACCAGCGTCCGCTCACCGATCTTGTAGGCGAGAGCCTGCCCCGGCCAGCTGACATAGCGCGCCAGTTCGGCGTCGATGTTGTGGGCCGACAGGGCGCTGTTGTCGGTGAAGCAGGCGCGGGCCTTCTCAAGGTCCCAGCCCAGGTAGTGCATGCCCGTGTCGGCCACCAATCGGCAGGCCCGCCACATCTCGTAGGACAGCCGCCCGAACTGCTCATAGGGATCGCGATAGATGCCCATCTCGATCCCCAGCCGCTCGGCATAGAGGCCCCAGCCCTCGACATAGGCGGTCATGTCCGCGTCCCGCCGGAAGGCCGGAACCTCGCCCAGTTCCTGAGACAGGGCGATCTGCAGATGGTGCCCCGGCACCGCCTCGTGCAGTGTCAGGGCCGGAAGCTCATACAGGCCCCGCTGGTCCAGCTTGCCGGTGTTGACCATGTAGCCGCCGGCCACGCCCAGCTGCGGGCTGCCCGGGAAATAGCGGCCGGTGGTGTAGTTGTCCTCGATCTCGCGCGGCACCTCCCGCACCCCGTAGGGCAGGCGGGGCAGGGTGCCGAAAAAGGCCGGCAGGCGGTCGTCGATCCGCTTTGAAATCTCCGAGGCCTTCTCCATCAGGTCCTGCCGGCTCCCGGCGACGAACCGCTTGTCGCTGCGCAGGAAGGCGAGGAACTCGGGGAAGGTCCCCTTGAACCCCGTCTGGGCCATCACCGTGTCCATCTCGGCCCGGATCCGCGCCACTTCGGCGACGCCCAGCGCATGGATCTCCTCCGGCGTCATGCTGGTCGTCGTGTAGCGGCGGGCCAGCCAGGCATAGTAGTCCTTGCCGCCTTTCAGCCGCCCGACACCGATCTCGGGCTTGGTGGCCGGGATGTATTCCTTCTCCAGGAAGGTCACGAAGGCCTGCCGGGCCGGCACGATCTTCTCCGTCATCAGCGCCACGCCCCGCGCCTTGAACGCCGCCTTCTCCTGCGGCGTCACGCTGGCCGGCAGCTTGTCGAAAACCCGGATCAGCGGGTCCGCCTCGGTCACCGGCTTGGCGACGTTCGCTTTGGCCTCGGTCAGCACCCGCCCGGCGATATAGCGCGGTTGCACCCAGCCGGTCTTGATGCCGCGACGCGCGTTGTCGGTGCTGTCGGCCCACATCTTCGGCACGGCGGCCAGGCGCGTCAGCCAGGCTTCGGCGTCGGCCTTGCCGGCCATTGGGGCGCTGTCGGCCAGGTAGGTCAGGGTACCGTCCCAGCTGTCGTCGCTGGAAAAGGCGAACCGGCTCTGATCGTATTTGATCGAGGCGATCTCGTCATCGACCACCCGGATCAGGATGGCCCGGTTCAGGCTGTCGTTCTCCGATAGTCCGGTCTCCGGAATCGCCGTCAGCCGCGCTTCAAACACGGCCAGCTCCTTCGCCCGTCGCTGGTCGGCCGCCAGGGTCACGTCCGGCAGCTTGCCCAGCGCCGTCCGGTCACCGTTGAACCCGGCCCCGATCGGGTTCTCCCGGTCAGACCAGGCCTGGTAGTCGGCGACGATGGCGTCCAGCTTCGCCTTCGCGTCCGGCGCCTGGGCAGTAGCGGCCACAGGCGCGAGAACGATCAGGGCGGCGGCGCTCAGGGCCTTCCACATGGGGGTGTCTCCGGTTGGGAGCGGGAAGCTGGACCAGCAACCAGAACAGCGCAACACCCCCAATAAATCCTCTCCCATAGGGAGAGGGGATGAAATCGCCTCCCTCTTCCCTTTCACGCCAAAACACCCCCATCCTGCCGCTCATTCCTGGGGAGGACTTCCATGAGTTTCCTGACACGTCGCAAGCCCATGGACGGCGGCTTCATCGCCGAGCACCACAAGCTCAAGGCCACCCTCGGCTGGCCGCACCTGATCGCCCTGGGCGTCGGGGCCATCGTCGGCACCGGGATCTACACCCTCATCGGCGTCGGCGCCGGGCTCGCCGGTCCGGGCGTCATGCTCAGCTTCGCCATTGCCGGCGCCGTCTGCGCCTGCGCCGCCCTGGCCTATGCCGAGATGGCCACCCTGATCCCGGCCGCCGGCAGCGCCTACACCTACAGCTATTCGGTGCTGGGCGAGGGCCTGGCCTGGATCGTCGGCTGGAGTTTGATCCTCGAATACACCGTGGTCTGCGGCGCCGTCGCCGCCGGCTGGGCCGGCCACGCGGCCGAATTCGTCACCATCCCTGTCGATCCCAAATGGATGGCCTCGACCTTCGCGCTCGAGGGCAGCAAGCTGGTGTTCAGCGGCGGATTCAACGCCCTGGGCGCGCTCATCGCCCTGGCCGTCGCCGGCCTGCTTCTGATCGGCACGCGGGAGAGCGCCACGATCAACATGGTGCTGGTGGTGGTGAAACTCGCCGCCCTGGGCCTGTTCGTCTTCCTGGCCCTGCCTGCCTTCGACGCCAGCCACTTCACCCCCTTCAGCCCCTACGGATTCAGCGGCGTCAATGCCGACGGGACCAAGGTCGGGGTGATGGCCGCCGCCTCGATCATCTTCTTCGCCTTCTATGGCTTCGACGCCGTGTCGACCGCCGCCGAGGAAACCAAGAACCCGGAAAAGAACCTGACTATCGGCATCGTCGGCTCGATGATCGCCTGCACGGTCATCTACATGGTGGTCGCCGCCGCCGCGATCGGCGCCGTCCTGCCCGGCGTCTTCTCGAAGGCCGACGCGCCGCTGGTCTTCGTCATGGAACAGCTGGGCCACGGCGGAGCCGCCAAGCTGG
>JANPKF010000618.1:0-5516 GCA_031425895.1 Caulobacteraceae bacterium
CGAGGCCGAGGCGGTCCGCGTGCCGGAGCAACGCGTCGGCGACGTCACGGTCGCCAAGATCGACCTCGAGCCAGACGACGTTGACGCCTATTACAACGGCTATTCGAACAACACCCTCTGGCCGCTGTTCCACAACCGCCTGGACCTGACCAACTTCAGCCGAACCTATGCCGCCGGCTATGCCCGGGTGAACCAGCGGTTCGCCCAGGCCCTGCGCGCCATGATAGGGCCGACCGACACGATCTGGATCCATGACTATCATCTAATCCCGCTGGCCGCCGAGCTGCGCCAGCTGGGCGTGACCAATCGCATCGGCTTCTTCCTCCATATCCCGTGGCCTGCGCGTCAGCTGTTCACCACCCTGCCCGGCCACCAGAAGCTGGTCGCCCAGTTGTTCGAGTACGACCTGATCGGCTTCCACACCGCCGAATGGCTTTCTGCCATCACGGGCTACCTGCGGAACGAGCTGGACGTTTCGGTCGACGCGGATGGCGTGGTAGAGGCCTTCGGTCGCAAGACCCGGATGGGTGTCTTCCCGATCGGCGTTAACCCGGCCGACTTCGCGCCCGAGAACGCGTCGGAGGCCTCCATCGACGCCCAGAAGCGCACCGAGAAGAGCCTGGCCGGCCGCCAGATGATCATCGGCGTCGACCGCCTGGATTACAGCAAGGGCCTGGAAGAGCGCTTCCTCGGCTACGAGCAGTATCTGGAGAACCATCCGGAGGCCCACGAGAAGGTCTTCATGCTTCAGATCGCCACCCTTAGCCGTGATGGCGTCGAGGCCTATCAGGGGATGCGCAACCGGCTGGACGGCATCGCCGGCCACATCAACGGCCAGTACGGCAGCCTCGACTGGGTGCCGCTGCGCTACGTCAACTCGGGCTACCGGCAGGACGAGCTAGCCGGCATCTACCGCGCCGCCCGCGCCGCCCTGATCACCCCTCTGCGCGACGGCATGAACCTGGTCGCCAAGGAATACGTCGCCGCGCAGGATCCGGCCGACCCCGGCGTCCTCATCCTCTCCCGCTTCGCCGGCGCCGCCGCGCAGATGAAGGCGGCCCTGATCGTCAATCCCTATGACCGCGACGAAATGGCGGAAGCCATCCACCGCGCCCTGACCATGGATCTTACCGAACGCATGCTGCGCTGGCGCGAGCTCAAGGCCGGCCTCGACGCCGAGACCCTTGACCACTGGTGGCAGGGCTTCCTCGAAGCCCTCGCCGAACGTCCCAAACCCAGCCCGCGCATGGTCCGGGTCGGCGGCACGGCGCTCTAGCGAGGCCTATCGAAGCGGCGACCCATTATACCGCAGCCCGGCCGGGCTACAGAAAAGCCGTGCGTCCTCTGGAGGGCCCGCAAAACGGGACAGATCCCTTGTGCCGTAGGCTTCCGCGTGGGTCGGTGACGCGAAAATGTGGGTCGGACTGTAGCCCGATGCGTAGGTCGATCGACGGGGTTTGTAGGTCGAAAACGCTACGCGGCGACCTACGGTTCTGGACGTCCCAAGGCGGAGGTCGAAGGGGCCCAAAACTATATGTCTAGACATATTCATCTTCGAATTCTGGCGTGATTTCCGGGGCCAGCCAGCCTTGGTCTCGTGCTATAATCGCTTCGATAAGGCGGCCCTTCTGACCGCCTGACCAAACAGCCGTACAGGGTGTCGTCGTCTCCAGCTTCCTGATCACATTTGCCGCCATGACCGCCATCATCGCGGCCCGCTACCTGCTGACCTCCGGCCTGATCTACGCCCTTGTCCAGCAGCGCCCCGACAAGCCGACGCCGCCGCCCGGCGCGGTGCGCCACGAGATCCTGCTGTCGCTGGCCTCCTCGGCCGTCTACGCCCTGCCGGCCGCCTTCGTGGTCGAGCAGTGGAAGGCGGGCCGCACCCTGATTTACACGGACTGGAGCGCCTGGCCGCTCTGGTGGATCCCGCTGTCAGCCCTGGCCTATCTGCTGATCCAGGACGCCCACTACTACTGGGTACACCGGCTGATGCATCATCGTCGGCTGTTCCGCTGGTTCCACGCCGGCCATCATCGCAGCCACACCCCGACCGCCTGGGCCAGCTTCGCCTTTGACCTGACCGAGGCGGCGCTGGTCGCCTGGGTGCTGCCCCTGCTGACCTTCCTGATCCCCATCCATGTCGGGGTGATTCTGTTCCTGCTGATCGCCATGACCGCGACGGCAACGCTCAACCACTGCGGGGTGGAGATCCTGCCGCAACGTTTCGTGCGCGGCCCGGTCGGCGGCTGGCTGATCACCGCCACCCACCACGGCATGCATCACCGGCGGATGCTGACCAACTTCGGCCTGCACTTCCGTATCTGGGACAGGCTGATGGGGACGGACGTCATGCCCGCCCCCGAGCAGACTAGGGCCGACCGGCCGTGATCGTGACGCTCACCGGCGCGCCGCCCTGGCCAGTGGCGGCCCAGGTGTCGCCGACCTTCTTTTCGACGGTGGGCGAACAGCTTGGCGGCCCGGCCGCCGGAGCGGTCTGGGTAAAGCAGGTCTGATCGCCCTCGATCTTCCACGTCCCGGCGCTGGCGGCGCCGTCGGGCGCCGTGCCGGTGTAGGTGCCGTCGGCGTTGACGT
Organism: Caulobacteraceae bacterium; assembly: GCA_031425895.1. Classification (GTDB taxonomy): domain Bacteria; phylum Pseudomonadota; class Alphaproteobacteria; order Caulobacterales; family Caulobacteraceae; genus Caulobacter. Next base: position 2,596 of record JANPKF010000618.1, read on the forward strand.
AGATCTTGACCTTGGCGTCACCGGGATAGGTGACCACCACCGTATTGCCGTAGACCGAGGCCATCGGGTCGGCCAGGGCCGGGCTCGCCAGGGCGGCCAGAGCCAGGGCGGCCACGGCCGTCTTCGCCAGGATGTTCATTCGTTCGCTCCCACTATTGTTTCGCCCGTCTCGGGCGGGCCGGAGCCTAGCGGAGGCCGGGGCGCTCGTTAACCACCGTTCTGTCAGCTGGAGAAGCGGGCCACGATGACGAACACGCCGCCCTCGGCCGCTTCCTGGGTGAAGGTCGCCCGGCTGGGCAGGAGCTCGGCGCCGAGGCGGTATTCGACGTCGTCGTTATCGGCATAGGTCTGTTGGTCGACGAGGGCGTGGCTTGCCCGATAGTTATCGAAGTCCGCCTGCACGGCCGCGGCGTCGGCGCCGACGAAGATCTTCAGTTGCATGCGGCGGCTCCTAACCGATGACCCCGAGCAGGTCGCTGCGTTGATCGGCTGACAGTCCCTGGAAGAGGGTGAGGATGTCCGAAAGGGTGGTCGGCGCCGTGTAGCGGCCCTGGGCGCGGGGCCCGAGGTTCTGCAGGATGCCCGACCGGGTCAGGAGAGCCTGCCAGTTGGCGGCCGGCGTGCCGGCCGGGCCTGTGGCCAGATAGGCCCGAAGGCGATCGGCGTCGCTGGTCAGGGTGGTCCCGAAGCGCCTGTAGCTGGCGCTCTCGGCCTTCAGCCGGTCGGTCTCCGCCTCCACGGTGGCGGTGACGAACTCCAGACAGGCCTTGCTCAGCGCGGGGTCCGGCTTGTCCTTGCGCAGCTGGACCATGCACATCATCTCGACTTCCGGGAAATCGAGCGCCTTTTCGACAATCAGTCGAACCTCGCCGGCCACAGCCGCGCTGGTGTTGGCGGCGACCTGCTGGGAATAGCCGCCGCCGCTGAACTGCGCGCCCGTGCCGGAACCGGCGGTCATGTTGAAGGTCTGGTTGGCCGCGACCCCCTGGATCCAGATAAGGTTTTGAGCCGCCGTCGCGGCAGCGGCCTTGGCCTGCTGCAGAGTGGAATTGGCCGCCAGGCAGGCCTGCACCGCCGCATAGGTCGCATCGGCCGGGGCAGGCATCGGGTTGGGCGCCGGGTCGCAGGTGACAGTCGCCGAGGCCGTCGTGTAGGCCTGCTGGGCCCGGACGACGGCCGCGTCCTTTGCGCTCTTGTCGTCGGCGGCCGATTGCACCGCCGCGAGGACGGCCGCGGGGTTGTTGTTGACGGCCGAGGCGCTGCCACCCGTGATCACCGTCGAGGGCGGGCGCATGACCCCGGTCAGCTGCTCGATGGCCAGCACCGCGACCATCGCCCGCTGGTCCCGCGCCGCCTGGATGATGAACTCGTCCTGGCTGATCGCCCCGCTCAGATACCGCTCGCAGGTCCGGTACATCGACTCGCGGAGCAGGTTGACGGTCTGGGTCCGCTCGAAACTCGCGCCGGACTCGCTGATGGCCAGCGCCCCGCCGGCCTGGACCTCAGGGCTGGCGCTGCCCGCGTAGCCGACGTTCCCACTGCCGCCGACGCTCATGGCCACAAAGGCGTCCGGCGGCGCCTCGGCGCAGAACTGAAGGCGATTGACGGAGACCGTCTCGCCGTTGACCGTCCGGGTCGTCGGCACGAGGCTGGTCAGGATCGCCCGTTGCTTGGCATCGATGAGGATGGCCTCGCCGGTATTGGGCGCCAGGTCGATCCGGTCAGTCCGGTGGATCGATGTCAGATTGGCGCACCCACCGAGCGCCACCACGGCCAACAGCCCGGCCACCGACTTGCGAAGCATGATGTCCTCCCCCGGAGGATAAAAGCTTGACCACGAACATTGTTCGCGCGCAACCCCGTCACGAATTCCAACGATGGAGCCGCCGGTCAGCCACGCCCGGAGACCAGTCGGTTCTTGAGCGGCTCGCCCTTCGGGCTTTTGCTGGACCAGGCCGTTCCAACCTTGCCGGCCGGGATTTTCGAACAGAAGGTCAGCGGCAGGCCGTTCTGCTTCAGACAGACCTTGCCGCCTTTCAACGTCCACCTGCCAGCTGTGCGCTTGCCGTTGGTCCGCTGGCCTTCGTAGGCGCCGTTGCGGTTCAGCCAGAGCTTCGTCGAGCGGCCGCTGGGATAGGTCGAGACGATGGTGTTGCCGAATGCCGCCTCCACCGGCGAGGCCGCCTGGGTGGTCGTCGGCGCAAGTGAGGACAAGGCGAGCGTTGTCGCCACCATGAGAGACTTCGTCATGGCCGAGTAACGCGCAACTTGAGCTTTGGTTGACTTGACCAAATCTGGCGCGAACCCAGCTTTGAATTGACTTTGCGGGGATAGCGCCTATCTAGGCCCCCATTCGGGACAGGTCTGGCGATTCCGCGCCGCCCGCTCGTCCAGCCTGGGCGGTTTCGAATTCATGCAAAGTGATAATGACCGAATTTTCCGAATTGGGGCTGTCGCCCCTCACCCTCCAGGCGGTGATTGACGCCGGCTATACCGTCGCCACGCCGATCCAGGAACAGGCCATCCCCGTCGCCCTCGCGGGCCGCGATGTCCTCGGCATCGCCCAGACAGGCACCGGCAAGACCGCCGCCTTCACCCTGCCGATGATCGACAAGCTGGCGTCGGGCCGCACCAAGGCCCGCATGCCGCGCGGCCTGGTCATCTGCCCGACCCGCGAACTGGCCGACCAGGTCGCCATGAGCTTCGAGAAGTACGCCAAGGGTCAGAAGCTGACCTGGGCCCTGCTGATCGGCGGCGTGTCGTTCGGCGACCAGGAAATGAAGCTGGACCGCGGCGTCGACGTTCTGATCGCCACGCCCGGCCGGCTGCTCGACCATTTCGAACGCGGCAAGCTGCTGATGACCGGCGTCCAGACGCTGGTCGTCGATGAAGCCGACCGCATGCTCGACATGGGCTTCATC
>JANPKF010000619.1:0-2467 GCA_031425895.1 Caulobacteraceae bacterium
GGTCCCTGCCGTGGTCGGGATGGCCCTCCGGGTAGTCCGCGCGCGCCTTCAGCATCACCAGATTCAGCATCTGGATCGGCTGGTCCCGCGGCAGACCCTTGAAGACCTCCCAGGCCTCGCGGTCGGGATCGATGTAGGGCATAGCCTCCTCCCATTCTTCCCTTCCCCGCGTAGCGCGGGGACCAATCCCTTTTTCCCTTGGGGAAAAGGGCACATTGACCGGGCCAACGGGACTCACTACCTACGCCGCCGTTTGCCGACAAGAAGGGTCCCACCACCATGAGCCGTGATCTGCTGCCTGGCGTCACCGGCGTTCTGGTGCTGGCCAACGGGACCGTGCTGCAAGGCATAGGCGTGGGCGCCGTTGGCGAGGCCGTGGGGGAGGTGTGCTTCAACACCGCCATGACCGGCTCCCAGGACATCCTGACCGACCCGTCCTACATGGCCCAGATTGTGGCTTTTACGTTTCCGCACATCGGAAACGTCGGGACCAATGTCGAGGACCTGGAGCAGATGTCCGGGTCGGCGGAAACGGCGGCCCGGGGCGCGATCTTCCGCGACCTGCCGACGCCGCCAGCCAACTGGCGCGCGGCCAGCGACCTGGCAACTTGGATGGCGCGGCGGGGTGTCATCGGCCTGAGCGGCGTCGACACCCGCGCCCTGACGCGCGCGATCCGCGAGCATGGCATGCCCCATGGCGTCATCGCCCACAATCCGGCCGGCGTGTTCGATCTTGAGGCCCTGCAGGCCAAGGCGAAGGCGTGGTCCGGCCTTGAGGGCCTGGACCTGGCCAAGGACGCCAGTTGCCTGCAGCCGTTTGTCTACGACGAAGGCCTGTGGACCTGGCCGGAGGGCTACGCCATGGCGGGCCGGCCGAAGTACGAAGTCGTGGTCATCGACTATGGGGTCAAGCGCAACATCCTGCGGGCGCTGACCTCGGTGGGCGCCCGGGCCACCGTGGTGCCGGCCAGCACCAGCGCCGAGGACATCCTGGCCCGCAAGCCGGACGGGGTGCTGCTGTCCAACGGTCCGGGCGATCCGGCCGCCACCGGCGCGTATGCGGTGCCGCAGATCCGCAAGCTGGTGGAGAGCGGCGTGCCGGTGTTCGGCATCTGCCTGGGCCACCAGATGCTGTCCCTGGCTCTCGGCGCCCGAACCGTGAAGATGGACCAGGGCCACCATGGGGCGAACCATCCGGTCAAGGATCTGACGACCGGCAAGGTGGAGATCGTCTCGATGAACCACGGCTTCACCGTCGACCGCGACAGCCTGCCCGAGCCGGTGATGGAAACCCACGTGTCGCTGTTCGACGGCACAAACGCCGGCATCGCCCTTAAGGACCGGCCGGTGTTCAGCGTGCAGCACCACCCCGAGGCCTCGCCCGGGCCCACCGACAGCCTCTACATCTTCGAGCGGTTCGCCGGCCTGATGGACGGGGCCAAATAGGGACTTTCATGGAAAGATTGATCGCCGCGGCCCTGGCCGCCGCTATCCTCGCCACGCCCGCTGCGGCCCAGGCACCCTTCGACCTTGTGTCGTCGGCCGAGCGGGTGAAGGCGCACATGGCCGTCCTGGCCTCGGACCTGCTGGAGGGCCGCCAGCCGGGGGAGAAGGGCTATGACATCGCGGCCAACTATGTGGCCTCGCAGTTCGCCCAGCTCGGCCTGAAGCCTGCGGGGGACAAGGGGACATGGTTCCAGCAGGTGCCGCTGACCGCCTTCCGCGCCGCCGACGAGGGCGCCTATGTCTGGACTGGCCGTGACGGCGCCCCCACGACCCTGGTGTTCGGCGAGGACGTCATGGTCGGCCGCGAGGCCGGCCCGGCCGAGCGCCAGGTGGCCGCGCCCGTGGTCTTCGTGGGCTTCGGCCTGGTGGCCCCCGAGAAGAAGCGGAACGACTACAAGGGCCTGGATGTCCGGGGCAAGATCGTGGTGGCGCTCTCCGGCGCCCCCTCCGGCTTCCAGACCGAGGAGCGGGCCTACTACGCCAACGGCCGCAACAAGCGCGCCGCCGCCCAGGCCAGGGGCGCCATCGGCTTCATCACCCTGTCCACCCCGGCCGACGAGAAGCGCCGGCCGTTCTCCGAGAGCAAGCGCACCTGGCAGTCCTGGGGAATGACCTGGCTCGACAAGGACGGCGCGCCGTTCAACCCCGCGCCGAAGACGCCGGGCCTGGGGACGCTCAGCGTGGCCGGGGCGATGAAGCTGTTCGCGGGGGCGCCCAAGACCTATGCCGAGGTCGCCGCCATCGCCGCGGCCCCGGCGGGCGATCCCCCCCGGTTCGCCCTGCCGGGACGGCTGGACGTGACCCTGCGCAGCGAGAGCCGCACCCTGACCAGCCCCAATGTCGCCGGGATGCTGCCGGGCAGCGACCCGGCCCTGGCCGACGAGGTGATCGTGCTCTCGGCCCACCTGGACCACATCGGCGTCACGCCGCCCCTGAATGGGGCCGCCGACGGAGACGGGAT
>JANPKF010000620.1:0-1616 GCA_031425895.1 Caulobacteraceae bacterium
ATCGCGCTCACCGCCGATGGCCAGCTGGTCTGGAGCTTCAACAGCCCGGGCATGTACCGGGCCCGTGCGTCGGCGGGGTCGGCGCCGGTGATCGCGATCTACAAGGACGAGCCCTAGAAGGCGCACGATGAGCAAGAAGAACTGGATCCCGGTCCGAGGCGCGCAAGGCCAGCACAGCCGTCAGGCCCACGCCGACCTGCCCGAGGGCGCCTATGAGCGGGAGATGTCGAAGGAGGGCTTCTTCGGCCCGGCGGCGTTCCTTTATCACCCGCGTCCGCCGACGGGCTGGTCTAAGTTCGAGGGGCCGCTGCGGCCGCGGGCCTACGACCTCAACCGCCTGAACCAGCCGCAGGCCTCGCCCTGGGATGCGCCAGTGGTGCTGCACAACAACGCCACCGAGCTTCGCTTCTGGAAGCCGGACGGCAAACTGACCGACCTGGCCCGCAATGCCGACGGCGACCAGCTGCTGTTCATCCACGCCGGGGCAGGGGACCTGTTCACCGACTTCGGGCGGATCGGCTACCAGGCCGGCGATTACCTCTACCTTCCGCGCGGGACGATGTGGCGGCTGGCCCCGTCGGAGGCGACGGCCGTGCTGACCATCCAGGCGACCAACACCCACTACACCCTGCCCGACAAGGGCCTGCTCGGCCCGCACGCCATCTTCGACCCGGCCATGCTCGATACGCCGGTGATGGACGAGGCCTTCCGCGATCACCAGGCGGTGGCCGGCGAGTTTCCGGTGCGGATCAAGAAGCGTGGTCAGGTGTCGGTGGCGACCTATGACTACAATCCGCTGGACGCGGTCGGCTGGCACGGCGAGCTGTCGCCCGTGCGCCTCAACGTCAAGGACACCCGGCCGGTGGTCAGCCACCGCTACCACCTGCCGCCGAGCGTCCACACCACCTTCCTCAGCGACCGGTTCGTGGTCTGCACCTTCACGCCGCGGCCGTTCGAGACCGATCCGGGGGCGATCAAGATCCCCTTCTTCCACAACAACGACGATTTCGATGAGGTGCTGTTCTACCACGCCGGCGACTTCTTCAGCCGCGACCACATCGAAAGCGGCATGATGACCTTCCACCCCAGCGGCTTCACCCATGGGCCGCACCCGAAGGCGCTGAAGAACATGCTGGTCCAGCCCAAGCCGGCGACCGACGAATACGCGGTGATGATCGACACCCGCGACCCGCTGGAGGTCGGTGACGGCGCTTCGCCGGTCGAAAACCCCGCGTATGTCGACAGCTGGAAGACGCCGGGGTGAGTGAACGCATCGACCTCGCCGAGAAGTTCGCCGCCATCGACGAGCACTGGCGGCCGAAGGTGGCCGCCCAGGCCAACGGCCAGGACCTGCGGCTGGTGAAGGTGCAGGGGGTGTTTCCCTGGCATCGCCATCCGGACGCCGAGGAGATGTTCCTGGTCTGGAAAGGGCTGTTCCGGGTGGAGTTCCGTGACCGCGTCGTCGAGATGGGCCCGGGCCAGATGGTCGTGGTGCCGCGCGGCGTTGAACATCGCACCGCCGCCGATGCGGAGGCCGAGGTGCTGATCTTCGAGCCTTCCGAGGTGATCAACACCGGCGACGCCGAGGTTTCCGCCTTCACCGCGCCGCATGGGGT
>JANPKF010000621.1:0-2245 GCA_031425895.1 Caulobacteraceae bacterium
AGGGCGGCGACCGCCCCTGGGGTGCCAGGGATGCGCGCGGCAAACCGACCACGGCGGGCAAACCCCACAAGGCCAAGGGTCCTCGCGCATAGGGTGCCGGTGCCCGTGGTACGCCCGGTCTAGCGAGCCACGCAGTTGACCCCGGCCCACAGATGGGTGATCCGGCTGTCGGGGCCCGGGCCGTCGAGCAAGCCGGCGAAGCCGCCCGCCGTGAATTCCTGTCCAAGCGTAGTTTCGCTCACCGCAAAGTCGCCATAGGCGCCCTCCAGTTCCGCGCGGGTCGAACCCGGTCCGATCCCGCTGGCGGTCGAGACCGCGCCGCGCGCGCGCTCGTCCAGGCCCCAGCCCGCGAAACGACCGTCCTGAAGCACGACACTGAGGCCGTCGGCCCAGTTGGCGTACTGGACAGGCCCCGCGCCGCAGTCGGCGTTGGTGCCACGGGTCGCCGCGCCTCGCAGCCGCTCCAGGGGGCCGAGCACCGCCTCGGCGGCGGCGCCGAAGGCGAGCGGCGTCGCCGATCCCGTATCCCGGTCGAACAGTCGAAGCCCCTCCCCGTCCACGGCAAGGGTGTCCGCGACGGCCGGTCCAACCGATGGGCTGTCCGGCGTCGGCACCCTCGCGCCGCCCGCGGCCGGGGCGGCATCGGTCCCAGACTCCGGGGCGTCTGACGGCGGTTGCGAACAGGCGACCACAAGGCTTGCCGCGAGGAGCGCCGGGATCGACGCTCGAAGGGAAATGTGCATGTAAAACTCCGGCAGGCGCGATGTGGAAGCGACGGGCCGCGAGACGTACCGCCAGATGGGTGTTCAACTGCCCGCGGCGACCGAGCGTTCCCGCCGACGCCGGAGGATTGCAGAGCCGCTGTAACCGTTTACGGTGATCGCGACCGGCCCGTTTGAGGCCGGACAGGAAGCGGCGGGCAGGAAACACATGGCGGACGTCCGGCTGACCGGCGTGACCAAGAGCTTCGGTGCCACAGAGGTGTTGAAGGGAATCGATCTCGACATCGCCGACGGCGAGTTCGTGGTCTTCGTCGGGCCGTCGGGCTGCGGCAAGTCCACCCTGCTGCGGACCATCGCGGGTCTGGAAGAGGCCACCGGCGGCGACATCGCCATCGGCGGCAAGGTCGTCAACGACCTGGGTCCCTCCGACCGGGGCATCGCCATGGTGTTCCAGTCCTACGCCCTCTACCCGCACATGAGTGTCTACGAGAACATGGCCTTCGGTCTGAAACTGGCCAAGGCCGACAAGGCCGAGATCGACCGACGCGTTCGCGGTGCAGCCGGGACGCTGAACATCACCGACCTGCTGGACCGCAAGCCCAAGGCCCTGTCCGGCGGCCAGCGCCAGCGGGTCGCCATAGGCCGGGCAATTGTGCGCGAACCGCAGGTGTTTCTGTTCGACGAGCCCCTGTCGAACCTCGACGCCGCCCTGCGGGTTCGGATGCGCTATGAGTTCGCCAGCCTGCACGAGCGGCTGAAGACGACGATGATCTATGTCACCCACGACCAGGTCGAGGCGATGACGCTGGCGGACCGGATCGTGGTGTTGAACGCCGGACGGATCGAGCAGGTCGGCAAGCCCATGGATCTGTACGAACGGCCGCGCAATCTGTTTGTGGCGGAGTTCATCGGCAGTCCGAAGATGAACCTGTTGCCTGCAGAGATCGTCTCAGCCACGGCGAAGGGCGCGACCGTGCGCACGGCGGCGGGCGAGAGTCTGACGGTGGCCGTCAACGCCGCCCGGGCCAAGGCGGGCGACAAGGTGACGCTGGGCGTGCGGCCCGAACATCTGACACTCGCGGGCGAGGGCGACGCGGTGACGGCGAAGGTCGTCTTCGTCGAAACCCTCGGGCACGCCACCTATGCCTATCTGACGGCGGGTGAGGAGCCGGTGACGGTGCTGCTGCCCGGCGACGTGCGGCCGTCAGCGGGCGAGACGCTGAGCCTGCGCATTCCCGCCGATCAGGTTCATCTGTTCGACGCCGACGGCGAGGCATTCGCCCGCCTGTAGGCCGGGGCGTGTTGCATCGCACAACGCAACGCTTCTAGATGGCCGGATGCCTGCCCCGGCCACGCTCACCGTCGACCTGAACGCCCTTGCTGCGAACTTCCGCACCCTGGAGGCGGTCGGCACCGCGCCCGTGCATCCGGTGGTCAAGGCCGACAGCTACGGGCTGGGCGCCGCCGCCTGCGCCGGGCGGCTGACAGCCGAGGGGGCGCGGACCTTTTTCGTGGCGCGGACC
>JANPKF010000622.1:0-2320 GCA_031425895.1 Caulobacteraceae bacterium
TGGTCAGCCTGGCCCTGGCCGCGCCGATGGCGCCCCTGCCCGTGATGGCCCAGGAGGGCAGACCGATCGATCCCGACAAGCCATCGGACGGCGTCGTCTCCCAGGCTGCCTGCCGGGTGTTCGGCTTTGCCCTGCCGCAAGAGCGGGTTCCGGTGGATTACGCCGCGCGGAGCGGCGGCGCGCCGACGTTTGCGCCCCCACCAATGCCCATGCCGCCCCCGCCCCCGCCGCCTCCGCCGCCGCTCCCTTCGGCCCCGCCGCCGCCCGTGCTCAGCACTCCGCCGGCCAACGCGCGCGCGCTCAATGGCGTCGTGGTTACGGGCTCCCGTAGTCCTTCGCCGCAGCCCGGCATCATCGTCCCGCCACGCCCCGCCGACACGGAACGCTACCCCGACGCCACGCCCAACCCGGTCCGTCGCGTCGCCGACGACCCGGTCTCGACCTTCTCGATCGACGTCGACACGGCCAGCTATGCCAACGTGCGGCGCTTCATCGACGAGGGCCGCGCGCCCCCGGCCGACGCCGTGCGGGTCGAAGAGCTGATCAACTATTTCGACTACGGCTACGACCGGCCGACCGCGGCGACCGAGCCGTTCGCCGTCACCACGGCGGTGACCGGGTCTCCGTGGGCACCCGGGCGGCAGATCGTCCATGTCGCCTTGCAGGGATATGAACTGCCCGAGGCCGAGCGGCGGCCGCTGAACCTGACCTTCCTCGTCGACGTCTCCGGCTCGATGGACAGTCCCGACAAGCTGGCCCTGGCGCAGAAGTCGATGAACCTGATCATTGACCGGCTGCGGCCCCAGGATACGGCGGCGGTGACCTTCTACGCCGAGGGGGCGGGTACGCGGCTGGCCCCGACGCCGGGCGACCAGAAGCTGAAACTGCGTTGCGCCGTGGCCAGCCTCTACGCCTCGGGCGGCACGGCCGGCGCGACCGGCATGACCAACGCCTATGACCAGGCCCAGGCCAGCTTCGCCCGCGACCGGGTCAACCGGATCCTGATGTTCACCGACGGCGACTTCAACGTCGGCGTCACCGACAATCTGCGGCTGGAAGACTATGTCGCCGCCAAGCGGGAAACCGGCATCTATCTGTCGGTCTACGGCTTCGGGCGCGGCAACTATCAGGACGCGCGGATGCAGACGATTGCCCAGGCCGGGAATGGAACGGCGGCCTATGTCGACGACCTGAACGAGGCGCGGCGGCTGTTCGGCCCGGCCTTCGACCGCGGGGCATTTCCGATCGCCGACGATGTGAAAATCCAGGTCGAGTTCAACCCGGCGCGGGTCAGCGAATACCGTCTGATCGGCTATGAGACCCGGCTTCTGAACGAGGCGGATTTCAACAACGACCGGGTCGACGCCGGTGAGGTCGGGTCGGGGGCGTCGGTCACCGCCCTGTACGAGATCACCCCGGTGGGGGAGCCAAGCCAGATGGGCGAGCGGCGCTATCCCGAGAATCGCAACAGCTTGGGCACAGGCGGCGGCGATCCCGACGGCGAGGTCGGCTTCGTCCAGGTGCGTTACAAGCTGCCCGGCGAGCGGGATTCGCGGCTGATGCAACGGGTACTCGCCAATACGGACGGCGAGCGGGTCACCGCCCGGCCGACGGAAAGCACGCGCTGGGCCATGGCCGTGGCGGCCTTCGGCCAGCGGCTGCGCGGCGACCCGTGGCTGGGCGACGGCTTCGACTGGGACGCGGTGCTGCAACAGGCGCAGGGCGCCCGGGGGGATGATCCGTACGGAGAACGGGCCGAGTTCGTGCAGATGGTGCGCGCGGCGCAGGGGTTGCCGGCAAGGGCGGTGCCTTAAAGCGATCCGCTCATCCCGGCTTTCGCCGGGATGAGCGGAGTGGAGTGTGACTCGCGCAGACTCCCGCTAACCTGCCGCCGTGACCGAAACCCTCTCCCCAAAGACCGCCCGCCGCATCGCGCTTTCCGCCCAGGGTTTCGGCCGCGCTCAGCCGGCGACCCCAGGCCGCAGCCATGTCCGTGATGTCGCCCGGCGGCTGGGGGTGATCCAGATCGACAGCGTCAATGTGGTGACGCGGACCCACTATCTGCCGGGCTTCTCGCGGCTGGGGGACTATCCGCGCGCGGCCCTGGAATCCGAGGCCTGGGGCGCGCAGCGGAGGCTGTTTGAATACTGGGGGCATGAGGCGTCGCTGCTGCCGCTGGAGATGCAGCCACTGCTGCGCTGGCGGATGGACCGGGCGAAGGACGGGGCCATGTGGACCGGCCTGTCGCGGTTCGGGCGCGAGATGGCCGACTATATCGAGGGCGTTCTGGCCGAGATCGAACGGCGCGGGCCTGTCACGG
>JANPKF010000623.1:0-1507 GCA_031425895.1 Caulobacteraceae bacterium
AGGTGATGTCGGGCCGGGCGACGGGACCTCTGGACGAGGAGTCGCTGGGCCTCGGCCTGTCCACCGCAGGCGCGCCGCCGGTGGATGTGATCGTGCGCACCTCGGGCGAGCAGCGGCTGTCGAACTTCCTGCTGTGGGAAGCCGCCTACGCCGAACTGGTCTATCAGAACGTGCTCTGGCCCGACTACGGTGCAGAGGGGTTGGCCGACGTGATCGAGCAGTATCGCAACCGGGACCGCCGCTTCGGCGGCAGGGCTGCGCCAACCGGGTTCGCCGCGCCCGCACTTGCGGCCGGCTGATGGCGGTCAAGGCGAGGGATATAGCCCTGAGGGCGGTATCGGCCATCATCCTGGCCCCCGCCGCGGTGCTGGCCATATGGGCCGGCGGCCTGTGGTTCCTCGCCCTGATGCTGGCGGCCTGCGCCATGCTGGCGGTCGAATGGGCGACGATGAGCGCGGCCAAGGCCTGGCGGGTGATGGCGGGGGCCGTGGCCTTCGGACTGGTCGCGGGCGTCGTGGCGGCGCACGCCGGACAGCTTTCGCTGGCCCTGGTGATGCTGGTGTTCGGTGCGGTGGCGGCCGGACTGTTCGCGCGCAATCGCGGGCAGGAGGCCCTGGACGCCGCCTACGGGGTTCTCTACCTCGGCTGGCCGGCGGTGCTGCTGATCTGGCTGAGGGACGTCGATTCGCCGAGCGGATTGGCCTGGACGGTGTCCGCCTTCGTCATCGCCTGGGCGTCTGACATCATGGCCTATCTGGTCGGCAGCCTGGTCGGCGGGCCCAAGCTGTGGCCGCGCTTCTCGCCGAACAAGACCTGGTCCGGCTTCATCGGCGGGCTGGGTGCCGGCACGGTCGCGGGTGCCCTGCTGGCCACCTTCCTGGACATGGGCATAGGCCCGTTCTGGGGCGCGGCCCTCGGGCTTGCGGCGGCCCTGGCCACCATGGCGGGCGATCTGTGGGAGTCGGCCCTGAAGCGGCGCTATGGCGTCAAGGATGCGGGCAAGCTCATTCCGGGTCACGGCGGTCTGCTCGACCGCGTTGACGGGCTGATGTTCGCGGTCGTGGTGGTGGCCTGCGGACGGCTGATCGCCGGCCTGACGGGCGGGGCGGCATGATTCGCCGGCGAGTGACGGTGCTGGGCTCGACGGGCTCGGTCGGCTGTTCGACCCTGGACCTGATGGACCAGGCCGAAGCCGCCGGCACCGGCGTGTTCGAGGTCGAGGCCCTGACCGGCGGGATCAACATCGCCCGGCTGGCCGAACAGGCGCGGCGCTGGAAGCCAAAGGTGGCGGTCACGGCCGATCCGTCCCGGTTGGACGAATTGCGCGCGGCGCTCGCCGGCACCGGAGTAGAAGTCGCCGCCGGGGACCAGGCTGTGATCGAGGCCGCGGCCCGCCCGGCCGACTGGATCATGGCGGCCATCGTCGGCGCGGCGGGGCTGCGTTCGGCCTGGGCGGCGGCGGCCACCGGCGCGACCCTGGCCCTGGCCAACAAGGAGAGCCTGGTCT
>JANPKF010000624.1:0-2024 GCA_031425895.1 Caulobacteraceae bacterium
GGCCTGTGGGTCGAGCCGACATCCGGACGCGGCATGACCTACCTGGTCAACGGCACGGCGGCGCCGCTGACAGAGCTGCGCCTTCGCCGATCCCGAGGCGAAGCTGGCGGGCAGCTATGTGATGAACCGGCAGGACATCCACCTGATCGGCGATCCGCGCAGCCGGCGGCTGATCAACGCCGCCTACGAGAGCCTCTAGGGGTGGCGGCGGCCGGCCGATCCATCCTGGAAAAGATCGATCAGCTATCGTCGGGTGAGGGGAGCGATATTCCGCCGGCAGTCCTGGCGAACGGTCGACAACTCCTGACCTTCCTGTCCACGGAGCCAGAGGACTGCTCGAGAGGGTATTGGCCAACCCTCCGCCTGCACTTGGCCGACGCAGAGATAGAAGTCTTCGCCGACCACTACGAACTCTACCTCTTCAACACCGGGGCGGTGGACGTTACCCATATCGACCATGTGGCGGGCGATCCCCCCTCGGCGGAACTGACAGCTGCACTGCTCCGGCTCCCAACCTGACGCGCGCGCTGGTTCTAATGTCCGGGTGAATTCGAGGCCTCCGGGGGGGATGATGCCGGCTAAGCGCTCGCGAGGACTGAAGCGATCTGTTCCTCAACCGCGGTGAACTTCGAGCGACCGTGCAGCTCTGTCAGCGGCGCCGCCGTGCCGTTGACCAGGTAGGTCATGCCGCGTCCGGATGTCGGCTCGACCCACAGGCCCGAGACCAGGCCGTAGGCGTCGCCAGGGTGTCCCACCCAGCCGGCGCAGTTGGGAAACAGGCTGTCGCCGCCGGTGTCGGTGAGGATCTGCATGCCGAGGCCATAGGCCAGGATAGCCCCGCCGTAGGCGTCGCCGTTGGGCCCATTTCCGCCTGGAGGGGCGGCGTCGTAGCGCCAGACGGGCGTGGCCATCAGGGCGACGGTCTCCGGCCGAAGCAGGCGGACGCCATTCACCTCACCACCGCCGGCGATCAGCCGGGCGATGACCTCCAGGTCGCGGGCGCTGGCCCTCAGGCCGCCCTGGGGTGAGAAGACGAAGCCGTTGCCGCCCTCGTACTCATCGGGAGCCAGCCGCAGGAGTTCGCCCTCGGGCGAGCGGGTGACGAGGACCTCGGGAGCCTTGGGGATGGCGGCGTCGAGTTGGGCCTGCCAGGGCCCTGCAGCATTCCAGGGGCCCTCGTCGCCCGGCGCCTTGCGGTAGAGGGCGGCGCCGTAGTTGCGCAGGGTCTGCGGAACGCCCGACCAGTTGTAACCGCACTGCAGGCCCAGCGGCTCGAACACCCGGCGGGTCATGTAGAGATCGAAGCGCATGCCAGTCATCCGCTCGATGAGCTGGGCGATGACGGCGATGTTGGTGTCGGAATAGGCGAAGTACTGGCCGGGCGGCTCGCTGGCTGGACCGAACCAGGCGCCGCCATCCCATTGCTTGCCCGCGGGCGTCAGGGCGTCGGCCAGCTGGCGGCCGAGGCCGACGGGGAAGCTGGGGCCATTGCGCAGGCCGCTGGTGTGGCTGAGCAGCATGCGCGGCGTGATCGGGGTGCCCGGGAAGAGCGGGTGGCGCAGCGGGAAGCGCAGGAGCTCGGAGACGTCCTCGTCGAGGCCGATGCGCTCCTGCTGCTGGAGCATCATGAAGCCGATGGCGGCGACCAGCTTCGAGATGCTGGCAATCCGCATGGGGGACTCGGTCCGCATGATGCGGCCGGCCTCTAGGCCATCGACGGCGTATCCGCCAGCCTTGGCCAGCACGGCGGTCTGGTCGGCCTTGCGGAAGGCGATGGCGGCGTAGCCGGGAATGGCGCGCTTGGGCTCGCCCGTGCCGGTCAGCAGACGGGAGAAGGGGTCTTCCTGGGCGAATGCGGGGGCGGCCGCCGCAGCGGCGGCCGTGGCCATCAGGGTCCGTCTGGAAATCACGCTCGGGGCCTCCGTTGAGGGATGAGCATACACAGTTCCTCCCCCATCGGGGGAGGGGGACCAACGCGTAGCGATGGTGGAGGGGGTCCGCACTGGCCGTGCCGCTGCATCTGG
>JANPKF010000625.1:0-3647 GCA_031425895.1 Caulobacteraceae bacterium
ACCAGCATGAGGTCGGTCCCGTCGGAGGCCAGGGAGGTGATCTCGCCGGCCGGCAGTTCGCCAAGCGTCCTGGCCTTCAGCGCTCCGTTGACAGCGCTGATCCGGCCCAGGCGATGGGCGCCGGCCTGCTTGCCGCTGACGAACCACACCGGGCCGCGCGCCGACTGCGCCGAGGCCAGGATTTCGGTGGTGAAGGGGGTGAAGGCTTCGCCAAGGCAGACACTGGCGCCGCGCTCGACCTTCAGTTCGGGGGTGATGGTGGTCAGGGTGAACCCGGCCTTGCGTCCACACTCCGACTCCTCGCCCAGCCGGCTCAGCAGGCTGAAACCACCGGCCCCGTCGCTCATCATCCGCGAGGGACCGAGCTCCGCGCCGCCGCCCGGCCAGTCGGCCAGCACGGCGTCCCGCGTTGAGGTCCCGGGCGTCCAGCGCACCAGCCGGTAGCCGGGCTCGGTGACAAACGGCGCCGCCTTGGCCCAGACCAGCATGGTCAGCGAGCCGTCCGGGTTCTCGACCGCCGCCACCGGCCAGGCGGCATTGTGGACCACCTGCGACTGATCGCTGAAAGGCTGTGCGGCGGTCAGGTCCCCCACCACCATCTTGCCGCGCATCTGCGGCTCCATGAAGCCGCCCGTGCTCGGCTTCTCGACCGCCAGAACCCAGCGCCGCCCGGGAGGCGTCGGCGTCACCCAGCCTTGCGGGGCCCAGCCCCCCGCGCCGGCCGGTCCGTCCAGCCGCACCAGGGTCTTGTCTGTCAGCAGCGCAAGGCTATCGCCGGCCCGCACCAGCCGGCCCTCGACCGTGCCCTGAACCGTGCGGCTCAGCACCAGCACCGGCTCCGCCGCGCTCGCCGCGCCTGCCAGCAGGGCCGCCGCCGCCACGCCCAACGCCAGATTTCGCATGATCCACCCCGCTTCAACCGTTGCCGGAACGCCGCATATCACCAAATCATGGAGACGCGCGCTCGCGTAACAGGAGTCATCATGGCGCCTTCCGCGGATACGTGCGTTAACGTTTGGGCGATGGCTATTGATGGGGTCTATCTCAGTGTCGACGGGGCGTAGGGTCGGGGCGGTCGCGAGTATTTTCCTGGGGCTGGCGGCGCTATCGGCGCTGGGCCCGGCGTCGGCTCAGCCGTTGAGCGGCCCGGCCGCGCCCGGCTCGATCACTCCCAGCGCTGATCAGGCGGCCCAGATGCGCCGCGCCCTGGACAACGCCCATCTGCATGGCTTCGCGCCCGGCGCCTTCACGCCGCGCGGGACCGACAATCCCGCCCTCGTCGCCGCCACCCTGCGCTACGCCAAGGCCGTGCGTTCCGGCCGTCTGCCCGAATCCGCCTTCCGCAGCGACTGGGGTCTGCGCCCCGCGGCCTTCGATCCCGCGCCGGGCCTCGCGGCCGCCGTCGCCAACAACCGCGTCCAGGCCTGGCTGAACAGCCTGCCGCCGCCCTACACCGGCTACCAGGCGCTGCAGAAGGGCCTCGTCCAGTACCGCGAGATCCAGGCGAGCGGCGGCTTCACCCCGCTGCCCGAGATGGACCTCAAGCCGGGCGCCGTCGGCCCCATGGTCGAACTGCTGCGCGCCCGCCTGGCCCAGGAAGACAAGGTCGCCCCGCTGTCGGTGGCCATGGTTCCCTCTGGCGCGCCCGTCGGCGGCGCGGCGGTGCCGATCTATAATCAGGAGCTGTCCGAGGCCGTTCAGCGGGCCCAGCGCCGCTTCGGCCAGCAGCCGACCGGCGTCTTCACCGCCGGCCTGCGCACCCAGCTCAACGTCCCGGTCCAGCGCCGCCTCGACCAGATCCTGGCCAACATGGAGCGCTGGCGCTGGCTGCCGCAGGCGCTGCCCGAGCACCGCATCCAGGTCAACATCGCCGCCGCCGTGCTGACCGTTTTCGAAGGCGACGAGCCGACGATGTCGATGCGCGCCGTCACCGGCAAGCCGGGCTCCGAGACGCCGATGCTGCGCTCGAGCATCCACAGCATCGTGCTCAATCCGCCGTGGAACGTGCCGGCCGGGATCGCCAGGAACGAACTCTACCCCAAGGGCCGCGGCTACCTGGCCGCCAACGGCTTCCGCATCCTGCCGGGCGGCGGGCTGCAGCAGGCGCCGGGTCCGGGCAGCGCGCTTGGCCTGATCAAGTTCGACTTCCAGAACCCCTACGCCGTCTATCTGCACGACACCCCGTCCAAGGGCCGCTTCGCCAGCTACAGCCGCCTGGCCAGCCACGGCTGCGTTCGCCTCGAAAAGCCCATGGCCCTGGCCCGCCATATTCTCGCCGGCGACCCGGTCTGGACCCCTGAGCAGATCGAAGCCACCATCGCGGGCGGCAAGACGACCCGCGCCACCGTCCAGCGGCCGGTCGATGTCTTTCTCCTCTACTGGACCGCCTTTGTGACCCCCGACGGCGGGGTCAGCTTCCGCGCCGACCCCTACGGCTGGGACACCCTGCTGATGCAGCGGCTGGGGCAGGTCGCGTGACCGACCGCCGGACCCTGCTGAAAGCCGGGCCCGGCCTGCTGGCCGCCGCCTCGGTGGGACTGCTCGGCCGCGCCGCCGTCGCCCAGGAGGAGCCGCCGGGCGAGCCGGTCAGCGCCGAGGATCTCAACCTCGCCCCGACACCCATCCGGCCGCCGCCGGAAGGGGCCCGCCGCCTGGCCTTCCGGCATCTGCACACCAACGAAGAGCTGGACGTCGTCTACTGGAAGGACGGCGGCTACGTCTGGGACGGCCTGATGAGCATCAAGAAGCTCCTTCGGGACTTCCGCTCGACCGAGGAACATCCGATCGACGTGCGGCTGCTGGACATCCTCTTCACCCTGCAGACCCAGTTCGGCTCGACCGAGCCCTACCGCATCATCTCCGCCTTCCGATCGCCGGTCACCAACGTCGCGCTGCAGGACCGCAGCGCCCAGGCCAACGGCAAGAGCGAGGTGGCGACCAAATCGATGCATATGGAAGGCAAGGCCATGGACGTGCGTCTCAACGACGTCGCCCTGACCGCCTTCCGCGACGCGGCCCTGGCCCTCAAGGGCGGCGGCGTCGGCTACTATGCGGACAGTGGATTCGTTCACGTGGACATTGGCCGGGTGCGCACCTGGCAGGGGACTTGAAAGCTATGGCTGAGAAGCGCGGTGGCGGTGGCTTTTTCTGGGGCGTGGTCGGCTTCCTCGTCGGGGTCGCGATGACCCTGGCCGTCCTGGCCTTCATGAGCCGTGAGACGAACGGCGAGTTCGACCAGCGCACGGCCGCCGACGAGGCCGCCGAGACGGCCCAGGACATCCCGCCCGAGGCGCCCGTGCTGCCGGCCCCGCAACCAAAGGCCGAACCCAAGCCCGCGCCCATCCCGCGCGATCCGTCGCCGGGAATCGATCCCGACACCGACGACCAGATCGCCGACGACGCCGCCTCTTCCGGCATGACGTCGCGCGCACCGCCGCCGGAGGAGTGAGCGCTTCGCCCCTGCGGCGATAAGCGTTCCCGCGTGACCCTTTCCCCCTTGTCCCGGCACGACTCGCGGGTCTAACGTCCGTTTAAGTGCATCTCTGTGCGGGCGTAGGGCGTGGTCGCCCGGTTGCGGCTTCGTCTCTTCTCTCAGACACGGGAGCGGGGGAAGAGGAGCGTTCCGGAGTTGGAACCGACGAATATCG
>JANPKF010000626.1:0-3460 GCA_031425895.1 Caulobacteraceae bacterium
TTCATCGCCGATGGCGGCTACGACACGGCGGCCCACTGGTTGTCCGACGGCTGGGACCGGGCCAGGGCCGAAGGCTGGTGCAGCCCCGCCTACTGGGATCTGGACGACGGCGTCTGGACCCGGCGCACTCTTGCGGGCCGCGAGGTCGTCGACCCGGCCGCCGCCGTCTGCCACATCAGCTTCTACGAGGCCGACGCCTACGCCCGCTGGGCCGGCGCCCGCCTGCCCAGCGAAGCCGAATGGGAGGCCGTCGCGGAGGGCCGCCCCATCGTCGGCAACTTCCTGGAAAGCGACGTCCTGCGCACCGCCGCCGCCGCGGGCGACCAGCTCTACGGCGACGTCTGGGAATGGACGTCCAGCGCCTACAGCCCCTACCGCGGCTTCGCCCCCGCCCGCGGCGCGGTCGGCGAGTATAACGGCACGTTCATGTCCGGCCGCCAGGTTCTGCGCGGCGGGGCGTGCGTGACGCCGGCGGCCCACATGCGGGCCAGCTACCGGAATTTCTTCGAACCTCACCAGCGCTGGATGTTCTCCGGGCTGCGCCTTGCGAAAGACCGCGCATGAACCAGCTCACCCGCCTGCATCCCGACCTCGAGCGAGCCCTGTTCGCGGAGGACATGATCGCCGGCCTGTCAAAGAGCCCCAAGGCGACGCCGCCCAAGTGGTTCTACGACGCCGCCGGTTCGGCCCTGTTTGGCGAGATCACCCGCCTGCCGGAATACTACCCGACCCGCACCGAGATGGCCCTGTTGGACGCTCAGGGCGGCGATATCGCTGCCGCCATCGGCCCGGGCCGCACGGTGGTCGAGTACGGCTCCGGCTCCGCGGCCAAGGCCATCGCCCTGCTGGAGGCCCTGGACGCGCCCGCCGGCTATCTGTGTGTCGAGATCGATCCCGGCGCCGCCCGCGCCACCGCCCAGGAGGTTCAGGCCGCCTTCCCGGACCTGCCGGTGCGCGGCGTGGCCGGCGACTTCACCCATCTGGAGGGCGAGGTGACGGCGGGCTCCCGGCCGCGCCTCGGCTTCTTCCCCGGCTCGACCGTCGGCAATTTCCCGCCGGAGGAGGCCGGTCCGCTCCTGGCCGCCATGCGCGAGCATCTGGGACCAGGCGGCCAGCTGCTGCTGGGCGCGGATCTCATCAAGGACGCCGACGTGCTGGAGGCGGCCTATGACGACGCCGCCGGTGTCACCGCCCGCTTCAATCTCAACCTCCTGGAGCGGGCCAATCGCGAACTTGGCGCCGATTTCGACATGGGCGCCTTCGAGCACCGGGCGGTCTGGAATGCAGAAGCCGCGCGCATCGAGATGCATCTGGTCGCGCAGCGGGCCCAGTCGGTCACCCTCGATGGCCAGCGTTTCGACTTCGCGGCTGGTGAAACCATCCATACCGAGAGCAGCTACAAGTTCGACGAGACCCGTCTGCGGGCCCTGGCCCAAGCCGGCGGCTGGACCATTTCCCGGCTGTGGACGGCGCCGGCGTTTCCCTTCGCGCTCGCCCTGCTGACCTGAGCGATCGGTTCCGTGCGCCGGAATCATGGCATATGGGTTCCATCGGCGGCGAACAGCGACTAGGTTCGCGACCTTTCCCTGCGGGGTGCGTTAGGCGAACCATGGTCCAACACTATCTCGACTTCGAACGGCCGATCGCCGAACTGGAAGGCAAGATCGAGGAGCTCTCCAAGCTCTCGGAGTCTGCCGGCGCCAGTTCCTTCGAGACCGAGATCGAGTCCCTGCGGGGCCGCCTCGACGATTTGCGCCGCGAGGCCTACTCAAGGCTGGATCCCTGGCAGAAGACCCAGGTGGCGCGCCATCCGCAGCGCCCGCATTTCGTCGACTTTCTCAGCGGCCTGATCGAAGAGTTCGTCGAACTGCGCGGCGACCGCAAATTCGCCGACGACCAGGCCATCCTCGGCGGCCTTGGCCGGTTCCGCGGCGTGCCCGTGCTGGTGATTGGTCAGGAGAAGGGTCACGACACCACGACCCGGCTGAAGCATAACTTCGGCATGGCGAGGCCCGAAGGCTACCGCAAGGCTGTCCGGCTGATGGACATGGCCGAGCAGTTCAATCTTCCAGTGCTCAGCTTCGTCGATACCGCCGGCGCCTATCCGGGCCTGGGGGCCGAGGAACGCGGTCAGGCCGAGGCCATTGCCCGGGGCACCGAGCGCTGTCTCACTCTCAAGGTTCCGATGATCGCCACGGTGACCGGCGAAGGCATGAGCGGCGGGGCCATCGGCATCGCCGCCGCCAACCGCGTGCTGATCATGGAGCACGGCATCTATTCGGTGATCAGCCCCGAGGGCGCCGCCTCCATCCTCTGGCGCGACGGGGCCCGGGCCAAGGACGCGGCCACCCAGATGCACATCACCGCCCAGGACCTGATCAAGACCGGCGTTGTCGACCGCATTATCGACGAGCCGCCTGGCGGCGCCCACAGCGACCCGGCCAAGGCCATCCGACTGGTCGGCGACGTGATCGACGACGAGCTGAAGCTGCTGCTCAACCTGACCCCCGAACAGCTGCTGGCCCAGAGGGCTGAACGCTACTACGCGATCGGCCGCACCAGGCCGGCTTAAGGCGACCCCCGTTTCCGGGGGCGCGTTGCATCGCGTCTTCCGTCATGGTCGCCTCCTCGCAAGGGGAGAATGCCATGCGCCTGCTCATCGCTCTGGCCGCCACGGCCGCTGTCTGCGCCATCGCCGCGCCCGCCGCCGCCCAGACCCGTGAATGCACGGCCTTGCGCAGCGGGGCCGGCTGGTCGGTCAAATACGTCGCCTACACCCGCGCCGACGGCAAGCTGTTCGACACGGTCACCAGCTACACCTACCAGGCCACGCTGCCGGCGAAGAAGCCGACCGACATCTACGAGGTCAACGGTGACATGAACCGGCTGGGCAAGCCGGCGAAAGGCGTGGTCATCCTGGAATACGGCAAACGGCCGGATGGCGAGGCGCTTGGCAAGGTGGCCATGTTCGCTCCCGCCTACGCCGATCTGTCGGCGGTGGTGAAGGCCGGCTTCCTCGGCGAACCCGATCCCATCTTCCTCCATCGCCTTGTGCTCAAGGCCGGCCCCAAACGAACCGTGGTCTGGAGCGCCGACGCCGGCAAGATGAAGGCGCCGCCCCAGATGGACGCTGTGCAGTTCGAGAACGCCCTTGTCGGTCTTGGCTCTTCGGATATCGAGCTTCTGGGTCCGGGCGGCCTGGCCGATGCGCGCAAGGCCGCGGGCATCATCACCCAACTGGCCCAGGGCGGCCGGGTCGATATCCAGGTCCTCGAGAAGGGCAAGCCGGTCACCGTCGGCGGTTTCGACATCCCCGACGCGGTGGCCAAGGCGGCGACCGCCGGCGGCGCGGCGGCCAAGGCCGAGGCCGACCTCAAGGTCTCCAAACGGCAGTGTGTTCCGGGGTAGTAGAGGGGGCCGTTGATGTAACGGCGCCTGTGACCGCGCCATGCGGGGGGGG